>DASQLJ010000020.1:0-13856 GCA_035630095.1 Longimicrobium sp. | reverse complement strand
AGGCCGGGTACGACGGCGGCGCCTTCTTCTCCCCCGATGGCCGGAAGATCGTCTACCGCGCGAGCCACCCGACGACCGCGGCCGCGCTGGCGGACTACACCGGCCTGCTGCGGCAGAACCTGGTGCGGCCGACCACGCTGGAGATCTGGGTGATGGACGCCGACGGGTCGAACAAGCGGAAGGTGACGAGCATGGGCTCGGCGTCGTTCGCGCCGTTCTTCCACCCCGACGGGCGCCGGATCATCTTCAGCAGCAACCACGGCGACCCGCGCGGGCGCGAGTTCGACATCTACATGGTGAACGACGACGGCACGGGCCTCGAGCGCATCACCCAGACGCCCGATTTCGACGGCTTCCCGATGTTCAGCCCCGACGGCCGCAAGCTGGTGTTCGCCTCCAACCGCTTCGCCGCCAAGCCCGGCGACACCAACATCTTCATCGCCGACTGGGTGGAGAACGCCGTCCCCGCCGCCGCTCCCGCCGTCGCCCCGTCGACGCCTTCGACGCGCGTCAGGCCCGTCGTGCCGGTGACGACGGTCACGCCGGGAGCCCGCCGGTGATCGCGCCCGCCGCCGTCCTCGCCCTGGCCGCCGCGGCGCTCTCGGCCACCGCGCTTTCCGCGCAGGCGTGCCCGGACGCGGCCGCCATCACTCACGGCGTGCGGGCGCCGCTCGCCCACGTGCGCTACCTGGCCGACGACGCGCTGGAGGGGCGGATGGCCGGCACGGCGTCGGAACGCTGCGCGGGGGATTACATCGCCACGCACTTCCGCCGGCTGGGGCTGCGGCCCGCGGGCGACGCGGGGACGTACTTCCAGACGCTGTCCCTCGCGTCGGCGCTGAACCCGCACGCGCCGGGCGGCGCCGGCCGCAACGTGGTCGCCCTCCTCCCCGGCGGCGATCCCGCGCTCGCCGGCGAGGCGGTGGTGATCGGCGCGCACTACGACCACCTGGGGCACGGCGGCCGCTTCTCGATGTCGCCCGCCGACACGGCGGTGCACAACGGGGCGGACGACAACGCGTCGGGCGTGGCGGCGCTGCTGGCGATCGCCGAGCGCCTGTCGCGGGGGCCGCGGCCGGCGCGCACGATCGTGTTCGTCGCCTTCACCGGCGAGGAGGAGGGGCTGCTCGGCTCGGCCTTCCATGCCGCGAACCCCGCCGTTCCGCTGGAGCGCACGCGGGCGATGCTGAACCTGGACATGGTGGGCCGCCTGGGCGCAGGGCCGCTGATCGTGTACGGCGTGGACACTGCGGACGAGTGGCGGGCGATGGTGGACGGCGCCGCGGCGGCGGAGGGCGTGCAGGTGCGCGGCGGGGGCGACGGCTTCGGCGCCAGCGACCAGACGTCGTTCTACGCGCGCGGGCTGCCGGTGCTGCACTTCTTCACCAACGTGCACACCGACTACCACCGCTCGGGCGACGACTGGGAGAAGATCGACGCGGCCGGGCTGGAGCGCGTCGCGGCCATCGTCGCCCGCGTGGCGCGGGAGGTGTCGGCGCGGCCGGGGGCGCTCACCTTCCGGCGCGTGGCGCCAGTACCGCGGGCGGCGGCCAGCGGCGGCGGCTACGGCGCCTACCTGGGCACCATCCCCGACTTCACCCCCGTGCCCGACGGGGTGAAGCTGAGCGGCGTGCGCGCCGGCTCGCCCGCCGAGCAGGCCGGCATCCGCGCGGGCGACGTGCTGGTGAGGCTGGGGGAGATGGACGTGCACGACCTGCAGGGGATGACCAACGCCCTGCGCGCCCACAAGCCCGGCGACGTCGTGCGCGTGGACGTGCTGCGCGACGGCACCCGCGTCACCGTCACCGCCACGCTGGGCACGCGCGGAGGCTAGCGCCGCCGAAGCGCCGCCGAACCGCGTTTCATACAGAGGCACGGAGACACGGAGAAAAACCCTGCAGTTCTCTGTGTCTCCGTGCCTCTGTGTGATACCAGATCTCGAGATTGATTGTGCAACCAGGAGATGTCATCCTGAGCGGCGCCGCTGGACCGACCTTTCACGTGCACCGGTGCGTGGCGGCGCCCGAAGGATCTAAACCATCAGTTCGAGCGACAGGCGGCCTGTCGCTCGGGGGCCGAGTTTAGATCCTTCGGCCTGCGATCGGCCGTTCATTCCGCGATGGCGGTTTGGTCGGCCTCAGGATGACATTCTCCCCATGTTCGCGAGGAATGCACAGTCAATCTCCCGATTTGGTATGAGAAAGCGGTTGAGCCGCCGCCCGCGCTACGGCTGGCCCTGGCGCGGGGTGCGGTCGATCAGCCGGCCCTCCACGCGCGGGGCGATCGCCTGCCCGCGGGCGTACGCCGCCGAGAGCGCGTCGAAGGCGATCAGCTTGAGGTCGGGGCCCGGCTCCACCTTCGCCACCGCCCGGGCGGCGAAGGTGTAGCGGTCGCCGCCGCCGTAGAGGTAGTCGGGGACGGCCACCACGTAGGTGCCGTCGGCCGCCAGCGGCGCCCACGCGCTGTCGCGCTGCACCTGCACGTCCAGCACGCGCTGGCCGTCGGGGCGGCTGCGGTCGAAGGCGACCTTCAGCCCCGACAGCTGCAGGAAGCGCCCCTCGCCCTGCCCGCCCGACACGCCGTTCTCCAGCATCGCCTTCACCTCCGAGCCGCGCAGCGTGACCAGCGCCACCCGCGTGGGAAAGCCGAAGGTGCGCGCCAGGTGCTCCCAGCGCAGCGTGTCGCCGAACGCGTCGTCCACGCGCATCGCGCCGCCGTTCAGCACCGCCGCGTCGGTGCGGATGGAGGGGAAGGCGGTGCGCATCTGGTCGGCCAGCCAGTTCCCCCAGGCGCTCTCGGCGTTGCGCACCGTCTCCTCGGTGGCGTCCATCATCGTCTCGCTGCGGCCGATCACGGCGTTCAGGAACGGCACGCGCTCCAGCAGCCGCGCCTGCCACACGTCCGCCACCTGCGCCTGGTAGCCCGGGTCGATGGCGATGGTGCTGTCGATCGCGATCGCCTCGGCCGTCGCCATCCCCCGCCGGCCCGCGCGCGAGAGGGTGACGCGCCAGATGCCGCGCGCGTTCGACTGGCCCTTGGTGATCAGCGCGGTGCTGTCGGAGAGCGGGTCGCTCAGCCGGTAGTGCTCGTGGCCGCCCGAGATCCACGCGAAGCGCGGGTGGCGGCGGCGCAGGCGGCTGATCTCGCGGTCGGTCGCGCGGTCCAGGTGGGTGAGGCCCACGATCACCTCGGCGCCGCGCCGCTCCAGCGCGGCGATCATCCGCTCCGCGTCCTGCACGAACGCCGAGTCGGCCCTGGCCCAGTCGCGCGGGCTGTCGATGAAGGTGAGGGTGAACACGCCCACCTTCAGCCCGCCGCGGGTCACCAGCAGCGTGTCGCGCCCCAGTGCGCGGTCCACGGCGTCATCGCCGGTGCTCAGCGCCAGGTTCCCCGCCAGCCAGGGGAAGCGCGACGCCTTCACCGCCGCCACGAACGACCCCTGGCGGCGCTCGTCGAACTCGTGGTTGCCGGGGACGAAGAGGAGCGGGGCGGCGGCGTGCAGGTGGTTGAGCGCGGCGACCATCTGCAGCCCGCCGAAGTAGCGGCTCTCCAGCGACGGGGCGATGGCGTCGCCGGCGTGGAAGACCATCGTCTCGGTGCCCGCGGCCTTCGCCTGGTGCGCCAGGGTGACGACGCGGCCCAGGCCGCCCGCCTGGCCGTTCTGCACCGCGTCGATGCGGTACACGTCGTTGAGCTGCAGCACGCTGAGCGTGGGGCCCGTGCGCTGGGCGGCGCCCGGCGCGGCGGCCAGCAGGAGCGCGGCGGCCGCCGCGGCGGCGCGTGCGGAAAGGGGACGGCGGAGCAGCGGATGCATCGTCAACGCGGGGCGTGGGGATCGATCTGGAAGCGCGCACGATAGCCCGCCCCCGCGCCGCGCCGCAACCGCGCCGGGCTCGTGGAGATTGTGCACGCGGGGAACGGCGCTTACCGTTCGTTCGTCATCCCTTCGAACCCCATCTCTTCCTCCCATCCCCACCCGGAGCAGACCGATGGCCGGCGACTTCCGCAAGTTCATCGCGCAGGGCAACGTGGTGGACCTGGCCGTGGGCATCGTGATCGGCGCGGCGTTCACCACCGTGGTCAAGAGCTTCGTGGACGACATCCTGATGCCGCCGATCGGCCGGGCCACCGGCGGCGTCGACTTCACCAACCTCTTCTGGTCGCTGGACGGGAACGACTACGCCTCGCTCGAGGTGGCCAAGGCGGCGGGCGCGGCGACCGTGAACTACGGGCTGTTCATCAACAACGTGATCGCCTTCCTGATCGTGGCGGTCGCGGTGTTCCTGGTGGTGAAGGCGTACGAGCGCGCCCGCCGCGCCGACGTGCCCCCGGCCGCCACCCAGCAGCCGTGCCCCTTCTGCCTGGAAGGCGTGGCGATCGCCGCGCGCCGCTGCCCGCACTGCACCAGCGAGCTCGTCTCCGCCCCCGTGGTGGCGCGCGTCTGATCCCCGGCGCGAAGTCGTCGCTGGCGGAACGGCTGACGGAAACCGCGGATGCGGGCGTGTCCCTCCGCTGCGCTCCAGGCCGGGCTTCGCGCGCCGTAGGCAACGATACCGCCGTTGCCAACGGCGCCGAGCCGCCGCCGCGCCATGGACTTCGCTCGTCCCCGCGGCCACCGGCGCGGGCGCGCCGGCGTCTCGGCCCTCTGGGCGCGAATCCCTCACGCAAACCGCCCGGCCGCCTGCGTGATGGATCGGCCGAAGCCGCGGGCCCGAACGAAAAAAGCCTCGCGCGGATGGCGAGGCTTCTTTCGTTCTGGCACGAAATCCGGACGAGGGGTGGATTCGTCCGTCCGTCACACCGTCTGCCCGGCCAGCCACGCGACCGCCTCGGCCTCGTCCAGGAACACGTGCAGGGTCGCGGAGATGCGGTCTCCCATCATCAGCTCGAACTGGCGGCCGCGGCCATAGTCGCTCAGGGAGCGCATCAGGATGGCGGCCTTTCCGCCGCCGATGCGCGAATCGTTGCCCATGTGGTTGGTGCCCGCCTCGTACATGGCGCGCAGGTCGGCATCGCTGAAGTCGAGGCCGCGGTGGTCGAACAGGACGTCGGTTCCCGGCCGCCAGCCGGGACGGCCCACGATGTCCTCCACCATCCGCAGGTGGTCGGCCGCGGTGAACGTGCCCGACGTGGTGACGACGGCGTAACCGGCCGTCTCGGGAAGCTGTACGGTCCAGTTCATCGTCGCTCCTCCTTTCCCCTCGTGATTGGCCGAAAGCCCGGCGTGCATCGATACACCGGAGCGTTCCCCCGCGATCACTTTCACCAAATCCGCGTGAGCCGGCCAGCCGGCTTGAGACAAGAAAGCCTCGCGAACACGAGGCTTTCTTCATTCCCCTTACCCGTATCCGCCGACCCGGCATCGCGGCGGACCGCGAACGCGGGACCCCGTTCGGTCGACGCCGTGGCTCGGCCCGGCCGCCTAGCACCCCACCGCGAGCGCGGCCCCGGCGGCGCTGCCGAGCGGGATCGTCACGGCCACCGCCTCCAGGTCGGCCGCGGAGGTGAGGGCCACGCCGGCGGCGGCGCCCGCCAGCGAGCCGAGGACCGCGTTGCCGAGCCGATGCCCGAAGCTGCAGCGCGACCCGAAGCGCGGCATGGCGGCCCCCAGCCCGGCGCCGGCCGTGCTCCCCACCGCCGCCCCGAGGACGCCGCCGATCAGGCCGCCCCACTCGTCGTACTCCCCGTTCGCCTCGTTCCCCAACACGATCCCGACCGCGCCGCCCGCGAGCCCGCCGGCGAGCCAGCCCACCAGGGCGAGCCCGCCGCGCTTCCCCGCGTGCGCGTGGCGGGTGCCGCGGGCACGCTGTCTCCGGCCGCCGGGATCGTGTCGCCCGCCGCCCGCGGCGCCGCGGCGAGCGCGATCGGCGGCGCGGCCTGGAAGACGGCGGCGCGCTGCTGGGCGGCCGCGGGCGCGGCGGCGAGCACCGCGGCGACGACGAGGAGGGATGCGGCGAGCTTCATGGCGGGTGATCCGGGAAGGCTGTCCGGCGGGGCGCGGAGGTCGGAAACGATCCGGCGATGGATGAGACCGGTTCTTACGATCAACCGTGCAGGCCAGGCGATGTCATCCTGAGGCCGACCACGCTTGGCCGCGGCCTCGCTAAAGCTTGCAGGCCGAAGGATCTATGACACGTCGATGCGACACCTTTGCCGTAGCGCTCCGTCGATCATGGATCCTTCGGGCTGCGGCCACTGGCGTAGCCGCGGCGCCGCGTGGTCGCCCTCAGGATGACAAGTTCGAGGTCGGTGCGGATGCGCAGTCGATCCCCGATGTGGTATGAGACACGAAGGCCGCGCGGAGGGTTCCGCGCGGCCGGCCGCTCTTTGTCCCGCGGTCCGCCGCTACGCGCCGGCGGGCTGCTTCTTCGCGCGGCGCTGGCGCCGGCGGGGGCGCGCGTAGGGGACCTCGGCGGCGTACTCGTCCTTCAGGCGGCGCAGCAGCCAGCGTTCGAGCGCCTGTGCCGACTCGGGGAGCTCGCCGCCGTGCTTGCGCAGCGCCTCGAAGGTCGCGCGGATCTCGGCGGTGGCGGACTCGACGCCCTCGGGGAGGATCAGCTTGAGCGGCGTGGGGGTGGCCACCGGCTGCGCCACCTCGGCGGCGCGCATCGGGGCGGAGCCGTACTTCTGCACGTACAGCTTGGCCATGGCCTCGCGGGTGCGGTCGTGCGGCATCTCGATGTCGCCCGAGACGAACTTGCGCACGGTCTCGCGCCCCCGCCCGATCAGCCGCCCCGCCTCGCGCAGGTTGCTGTCGGCGACCAGCTCGCGCATGAAGCGCCGCAGCTCTTCCAAGGGGATTTCGCGCCACGGCTGTTGCCGCCGGAGCTCCAACTCCGGCGGTGCCTTGGCCTTAGGGCCACTTTGTCCGGTCGCTTTATTGGGACACTGGTGAGTGTATCCGCCGGCAGGTTTTGCCGCAAGGCCGTGCCGGTGCGGGCCGCCCGCGCACGCGCGTCAGCCGCGCCCCGGCGCGAGGCCGGGGTGCGGCGGGACCGCGGGCAGCCCGCGCCGGCGCGCCGTCACCGGCGGCCCACCGAAACGCTGGAGAAGCGCAGGGAGTTCTGCACGTTGAACGAGATCTGCTGGCCGCCCTGCACCAGGATCCCGTCGGTCATGTAGCCCTCGGTGCTGCCGACCGGGTCCACCATCAGCCGCACGCTGCTGCTCTGCATCAGGAACCGGCTGGGGAGCTGGAAGGTGCCGTTGCTCATGCTGGTCACGGAGCCCAGCCGCACGCGCGTGCCGCCCTGCACCGCGTAGACGTTCACGTCCATCCAGTTGTAGTTGTTGACCCGCACCGTCGCCGAGCTCGGTGCCGAGCGCGAGGCGACCCGGTTGTCGGCCGACACGAGCTGCGTGCCGTTGGCCATGGGGGCGTTCGCCAGGCTGGCGTTCACCGCGGTGCCGCCGCCCGATGCACAGGCGGTCAGGGTCAGGGCTGCGGTGGTCGCGATCGCCAGGGTCTTCAGCGCGTGCATCGGTCCCTCCTTCCACTCGGTTTTCCGTAAAACAAAACAGGGCGCCCGGTGTGGGCGCCCCATCGCGCGTGGTTTTCCATCTCTCGGCTGCGTTTCGGCTTATGTCAAATCGCATGCCACATCGTCCCCACCACCCGCCCGCGCATCTCACAAATCCACAACGACTTACGTGTACGTAGCACGAGCGGGAGAGAAAACCGTGCGACGCCGCGGGATCTTCGTCTACGTCGAACCGGGTTGATGTAGCAGATTCAGTTGCAGACGGGCTTGCGCAACCGGCTCAGGTCACGAAAGGACGTCGTCGGGGGGCCGCGGGCGAGGATGCGGACGAGGAACGTGCGATGGGAGATGGAGATGGCGGACCGGCTCGTCCTTCACCGCGGCGCGCCCGCGTCCGTCGACGCGATGGGGGGCGTGGTGCTGGCGATGCGCCAGAGGTAGCGCGACGCCAGGCTTCGCCACGGGCGCCACGGCTCGGCGACGCGCAGCAGCTCGTCGGGGGCGGGGCGCTGGGCGAGGCCGTACAGCCGCTGCACCATCGCGCGCACGCCCAGGTCGCCCACGGGGAGCACGTCGGGGCGGTCGAGCGAGAAGATCAGGATCACCTCCGCCGTCCACGCGCCGACGCCCTTCACCTGCGTGAGCTCGCGCACCACCTCGTCGTCCGGCATCCGCGGGATCTCGTGGTGGCGGAGGGAGCCGTCGAGCCAGCGCGCGGCCAGGCCCTTCACCGAGCGCACCTTGGCGCCCGAAAGGCCGGCCGCGCGCAACGCGTCGTCGTCCATCGCCGCCACCTCGGCCGGCGTGGGGCGGCCGCCCGCCCCCAGCGCCGCCACCCGGCCGATGATCGCCGCCGCCGCCTTCACCGACACCTGCTGGGCGATGATGGTGTCGACCAGCCCCCACCACAGGTCCGGCTCCACCGCCACCTCGATCGGCCCCACCGCGTCCATCGCCGCGCCCAGCACGGGGTCGGCGCGGCGGAGGTGCTCGACGGCGTTCGGCGGCGGCGCGGAGCGTTGCGGGCGGCGGACGTTCAAGGCGCGTGCGCGGATCGGGGGAGTGGGATTCGGGCGGCGAAGCGGCGAATGTACACGAAAGATACGCGTGCGGCCAACGGCGGGACCCTCATCCCCCGGCCCCTTCTCCCGAACTGCAGGAGAAGGGGGGAACGGCAACGGCTTGTACCGGATCGCCAGCTGTCGTTGGGGAGAAGCTCAGACGAAATGGCTCACGCAGAGGAGCAGAGAAGCAGAGGGATGAGAACGGATGAGAACGTTCTCTGCTTCTCTGCTGCTCTGCGTGACACTGACGACCAGCGCCGCCGAAACGAGAGAAGCCGCCGGATCGCTCCGGCGGCTTCCCGCGTCCAGCTCCGGCCGTGATTACTGCACCGTCAGCACACCCTTCATGCCCATCGTGGCGTGCGGGTCGCACTGGAAGTTGTAGGTGCCCGCGTCCATGTTCACCACCAGCTCGTACGTGGCGCCGGCGGCGGTCACGTAGGGGCTCGCGGGGGGAAGGTTGCTCTTGCCGGCGTTCTCGGCCGGCGGGAACGACACGTTGTGCGCGGCCTTGCCGTCGTTCACGAAGCGCACGGTGTCGCCCTTCTTCACCGTCACGTTGGCCGGCTCGAAGTGGCCCGACGCGCCGTCGGGGCTGGTGACCATCTGCACCGTGATCACGTTCCCCTGCGCCGCGGGGGCGGCGGCGGGAGCGGCGGGCGCCTCGGCGACCGGGGCCTCGACCGCGGGGGCCGCGGCGCCGCCGCCGGTGGTGTCGGCGTTCTCGGCCGGCTTGTCGCCGCCGCCGCACGCCGCCAGCATCGCCGCGAAGCCCAGCAGCGAGAGCTTGTTCATGATCCGCATCTACGACTCCTCACGTAAGATTTTCAGTCGTCCGTACCGCGTGCCCGGAGCGTCTGTCCCGGAGCAGCACGCCAATCTACCCCGCGCCCGCCACCGCGACAATGCAGCTTTTCCATACCGCGTGTAGGGAATTCCCTCACACGGGCTCGGCCGCTACAGCCCCAGCGCCGCGCGGATCGTGGGAGGGATGCGGTCGGCCGTCCACGGTGGGCTGAAGGTGAGCTCCACCTCGGCGCTCTCCACGCCGGGCACGGCCTCCACGGCCTCGCGCGCCTGGGTGAGCAACTCGCCGGCCACCGGGCACATCGGCGAGGTGAGCGACATGGTCACCTCCACCTTCCCCCCGTCGATCTTCATGTCGTAGATCAGCCCGAGCACCACCAGGTCCAGCTTGAGCTCGGGGTCCTTCACGGTCCGCAGGGCTTTGCGGATCTCGGCTTCGGTCGGCATGGACGGCTCGTGGGAAAGTGCGAGTGTGGCGAACGGCGCGACGTCGGACGGCTTCATCCGACGCTCTGTACACCGCTCGCGGCGGCCGGGTCGGTCGGGGCTGCACCATACCCGGTGCGAAGGTCGGGGGCAACGGATACGAGGCCCGAAAAGTCGGTGCCTGGGCCGTCGACGGAAAAGACGGATGCGGGCGTGTCCCTCCGCTGCGCTCCGGGCCGGGCTTCGCGCGCCGTAGGCAACGATACCGCCGTTGCCAACGGCGCCGAGCCGCCGTCGCGCCATGGCTCCTCGCGTCCCCTCGACAACCGACGCGGGCGCGCCGGCGTCTCGGCCCTCCGGGCGCGAATCCCTCACGCAATCCGCTCGCGGAACGGAGTTCGTGCCATCCGTATGATGCAGCCGCGCGCGGGGGGCACAGCCAACAGGTGCGCCAGTGCGCGAGTGCGTGAGTGCGTTTCGAGCTACCGACGCCGTCGGGCCCTTCAACGCACCCCGTTCAAACGCACCCGTCGACAGCGCCGCAGCATTGAGAGCCCCCGCTCCGCACCCTGCGTTTGCCAGCGCGCGAGCCCGTCGTATCTTGTCCATCGTCCCGCATCCCGCGGGGCGCCGAACGGGGCCAGGAAGGGGATTGATGGACAACGGGACGCGCGGCATCCGCCGCATCGCGATCAACACCGGGGGCGGCGACGCGCCGGGGCTCAACGCGGTGATCCGGGCGGCCACGCTGGCCGCGCTGCAGGAGGGGTGGGAGGTGCTCGGCATCCGGCGCGGCTACATGGGCGTGCTGGAGGCCGAGGTCGACGGCGAGCCGGGCGTGTTCCCGCTCACCGCGCAGGCGGTGCGCGGCATCACCCACCTGGGCGGCACCATCCTGGGCACCACCACGCGGGGGAACCCGTTCGGCCTGGAGGTGCGCAAGCCCGACGGCACCTGGGGGAAGGTGGACCGCAGCGACGAGATCATCTCCGCCTTCCGCCGGCTGGAGATCGACGCGCTGATCGCCATCGGGGGCGACGGGTCGCTGAACATCGCGCACGCGCTGCACGCCAAGGGGCTGCCGGTGATCGGCGTCCCCAAGACCATCGACAACGACTTGCGCGCCACCGACCTCACCTTCGGCTTCCAGACTGCGGTGGAGGTGGCCACCGACGCCATCGGCCGCCTCCACTCCACGGCGGAAGCGCACCAGCGGGTGATGGTGGTGCAGGTGATGGGGCGCCACACCGGGTGGATCGCGCTGGAGAGCGGGATGGCCGGCGGCGCCGACGTGATCCTGATCCCCGAGATCCCCTACCGCCTGGACCGGATCGCCGAGAAGCTGGCCGAGCGCGAGAGCCACGGCCGCCGCTTCAGCATCATCGTGGTGGCCGAGGGGGCCAGCTCCGCCGGCGGGCAGCCCAGCTACGCCGACGCCACCGGCCGCTACGGCGGCATCGCCGACCAGCTCGCCGCCGACATCCAGACGGTGAGCGGCAAGGAGACGCGGCCGTTGGTGCTGGGCCACATCCAGCGCGGCGGCAGCCCCATCGCGTCGGACCGCAACCTGGCGCTGCGCTTCGGCGCGGCGGCCGTGCGCTGCATCCGCGACGGCAACATGGGCACCATGGTGGCGCTCCAGGGCACCGACATCCGCGCCGTGCCGCTGGCCGACGCCGTGTCGGAGATCAAGCGCGTGCCGCTGGAGTGCGACATCGTGGTCGCCGCGCGGCAGCTCGGGATCTCGATGGGGGACTGATACGGAGTTCCAAAAGTCGGTGCCTGGGCCGTCGACGGAAAAGACGGATACGGGCGTGTCCCTCCGCTGCGCGCCGGGCGGCGGGACGAGCGCTAGCCATCCTGGCCCGCGCGGGCGACCGCGAAATGCACGGAGCGTCGCGTTTCTCCCACGGCCGGCCCGCGGCGGGATCATACGTTCGTTCCGCTTTGGTGCGGCGGGGGTGCGCGTCCCGTTTGCAAACGTTATTTTGCCGGCATCGTCGCATTTCCTGATGCGACAACGGCTTCCGGACCGCGGCCACCCACCGCCGGGGCCGGGAGCACGCCCCACCGGCCCCACGGCTGGGCGTTCCCGATCGGGAACGCGGCGCTGGAACGAGGAATGCTTTTCCGGAGGATACGGTTTGTCCGCTCCCGTGCCCTCCTTGCCCCCATCCATGCACGTCTCCACGCAACCGCCCGTGCAGCTCCCCGAGCTTCACGCCCAGCCCGGCGCCTGGCCCACCGCGGCCGAGATCGCCCACCTGTTCGCGGCCGTGCCCCTGGTGGCCGCCACGGACGAGGTGGCCGCCGCCTGCGTGGAGGCCGCGCGGCGCGTGGCGCGCTGCCGCTGCTCGCTGGGGGTGCCCACGCGGCCGGTGCCGCTGGCCGTGGGCGACGCGCGCGACGGGATGCGCCCCGCGCTCACCTTCCCCGCGCCCGGCGGCGAGGGCGAGCTGTGGACGCCCGACGACGCCGAGCTCCCCGACGAGGTGCGCGCCGCGCTGGTGCGACACCTGAGCCGCGTGTGGCAGGTGCAGGAGCTGCGCGCCGGGCTGGCGCTGGAGCTGGACCAGCTCCGCTTCCACCTGAACGCGCTGCAGCAGGTGGCGCGCACCCTGTCGGTGGTGAGGACGCTGGAAGAGACGGAGCGGCTGGTGCTGGACAGCGTGGGCGAGGTGTTCTTCGCCTGGTGGGCCGCGCTCTACCACACCGACGGCGAGCAGTACACCTGCCGCGCCGTGCGAAGCTTGCGCGGCGAGAGCGTGGCCTACGCCATCCCCGCCAAGGTGGTGCGCGAGGTGGCCATGCCCGGCCAGCCGCCGGTGATCCCCGGCAAGGACGCCGAGATCCGCGACCACGTGCCCGCCGAGATCGCCGTGGTGGCGCCGCTCGACTTCGGCGACGGCGACGCGGGGCTGCTGATCCTGGGCAAGCGCATGACCGAGGCGCCGTACGAGGAGCACGAGCTGCGGCTGCTGCGCGCCCTGGCCGACTCGAGCGCCGTGGCGCTGCGCAACGCCGAGCTGCTCGACCGGCTGCGCGCGCAGGCCACCATCGACCCGCTCACCGGCTGCCACAACCGCCGCGGCTTCGACGAGATCCTCGACCTCGAGTTCAACCGCGCGCGCCGCTACAACCGGCCGCTGTCGCTGGTGCTGCTCGACATCGACCACTTCAAGCGGGTGAACGACGAGTTCGGCCACGAGGCCGGCGACAACGCGCTGCAGCGCATCGGCCGGGCGGTGCGCCACACCTTCCGCAGCACCGACAGCGCCTGCCGCTTCGGCGGCGAGGAGTTCGCGCTGATCTTCCCGGAGACGGGGAAGGACGAGGGCGAGCGCCTGGCCGACCGCCTGCGCGTGCTGATCGAGACGCTCCCGCCCAACGCCGAGGTGCCGCGCGCGCTCACCGCCAGCTTCGGCGTGGCCGCCTACCCCGACGACGGCCGCGACATCTCCGCGCTGGTCCGCTCGGCCGACCGGGCGCTGTACCTGGCCAAGGCCAACGGGCGCAACCGCGTGGAGCGGGCGTAGGTCGAACGGCGGCAGACAGGGACGCGTCGCCCGGCGCGTCGTGAACGAACAGCCTTCTTCCGCAGCGGGAGAAGGCTTTTTCGCGCGCGCCGCCTCGTTTCGGTCGAAGGGAGGACGTCCGCACCGCGCGTGAATCCCATCTGCAGATGCTCGTTCAAGAAAGGCGGGTTCACGCAGGTGATTCGTCCCGCACCGGATTTTGAATAACCGATGATGGGATGCGTGCCCGCTCGGCGGGTGGAGCGCGGCGCGGTGTCTGGATCGGCCGATGTCGTTGTGGCGACGGCGGTTCCGGCAAGGTGCACAAGTTGTCGCCTTGCCGGCCCGCGGCATCGTGCCTACCGTTCGATCGCACTCCCTGCATCCTCACCGCGCACAATGCCCCGCCCCCGCTCCGTCGGCCGACCGCGACCCCGCGGCCGCCGTCCCCCCGCCCCGTCCCCACCCGCCCCACATGCGTCCACGCTCCACGTGGCTCGCCGCCGCAGCAGCGGCCGCGCTCCTCCACCTCCCCGCCGCCCTCGCCGCCCAGGTCGAGGGCG
>DASQLJ010000019.1:0-6888 GCA_035630095.1 Longimicrobium sp. | reverse complement strand
CGCTCGTCCACGTAGCCGTCCACGCGCAGGCCGTAGCCGCGCGCCGTGGGCGACATGAACTGCCAGAGCCCCACCGCGTTGGCGTGCGAGCGGGCGTTGGGGTTGAACCCGCTCTCGATCATGGTGAGGTACACCAGGTCTTCCGGCATCCCCGCCTTGCGCAGCTTGGAGCGGATCATCCCCTCGTAGCGCCCGCTGCGCTTGAGGTACTCCGCCATCAGCTCGCTGCGGCGCCCCGTGAACAGCGTCACGAAGCGCTCCACCGGCTCGGTGCGCACCACGGGGATGTCCCAGCGCGCCGCGGTCGCGGCGGTGGCCTCGCGGATCAGCCCGCGCGGGGCGCCGCTGGCGCTGGCGACGGCCGAGGGGGCGGTTCCGCCCGACGCGGCGGCTGCCCCGAAGGCGCCCCCGAGAACGAGCGCGAGCGGGAATGCCGATCTGAACTGCATGCTACCTCCGGGTGCGCGCTGCGAACGTCCGCGGGGGAGACCGCGGCGTCGGCGAAATCGTCCGGCTTTTGCGGGGAAGATGGCAGTAGAACGCGGCCACGGCGGGTCTCGTTCCACCTCAACCTAATACACACCAAGCGTTTATGCAACCCGAAGAGACCCCGCGGAACCCGTGCGGAGGCGGGTTCGGGGCAGGATTTTCCTCGCGGAACGGGTGGAAGGATCGGGCGGATGGCGGGTAGAAGGCAGCGCCGCCGCTGCCAGCGGGTGTGGACGCGGCGGCGCCCGTGCCGCATTCTGTCAGCGCCGCCGGACGGCACCCGCCGTCGCCGCCGGCCCGTCAAACCGCCGCTCCCGAGCCCCCGATGCGCCGAACCGCCCTGCTCGCCCCGCTGCTCCTGCTCGCCGTCGCCTCCACCTCCGCGAGCGCGCTGGCGCAGGCGTCGCCGCCCTTCACCCGCGCCGACTCGCTGCGCGGCTCCATCGGCCCCGGGCGGGCGTGGTGGGACGTGGCGTTCTACGACCTGCACGTGCGCGTGAGCCCCGCCGACAGCAGCATCCGCGGCTGGAACGGCATCACCTACCGCGTCACCCGGCCCGGCCGCCGCATGCAGATCGACCTGCAGGCGCCGATAGAGGCCGACAGCGTGATCCAGGACGGGCGCCGTCTCACCTACCAGCGCGACGGCAACGCCTTCTTCGTGGACCTGCCGGCGGTGCAGCGGGTGGGGGACACGAAGACCGTCCGCTTCTACTTCCACGGGAAGCCCCGGGCGGCGAAGAACGCGCCGTGGGACGGCGGGTTCGTGTGGGCGCGCGACAGCACGGGGGCGCCGTGGACGGCCACCGCGGTGCAGGGGCTGGGCGCCAGCGCCTGGTGGCCCAACAAGGACACGCAGGTGGACGAGCCCGACAGCCAGCGCGTCGCCATCACCGTCCCCGACCCGATGGTGAACGTGTCGAACGGGCGGCTGCGGAGCACGGTGAAGAACCGCGACGGGACCACGACCTACGAGTGGTTCGTGAAGAGCCCCATCAACAACTACGACGTGGCGGTGAACGCGGGGAGCTACGCGCACTTCTCCGACACTTACCAGGGCGAGGGCGGCCTGCTCACGCTCGACTTCTGGCCGCTGGCGGTGAACCTGGAGAAGGCGCGGCGGCAGTTCCAGCAGGTGAAGCCGATGCTGGCGTGCTTCGAGCGCTGGTTCGGTCCGTTCCCCTGGTACGAGGACGGCTTCAAGCTGGTGGAGACGCCGCACCTGGGGATGGAGCACCAGAGCGCGGTGGCCTACGGCAACCACTACCTGAACGGCTACCGCGGCCGCGATCTCTCCCGCACGGGGCTGGGGCTGCAGTGGGACTTCATCATCATCCACGAGAGCGGCCACGAGTGGTGGGGGAACAACATCACCAGCACCGACCTGGCGGACATGTGGGTGCACGAGTCGTTCACCAACTACTCCGAGAACCTCTACACCGAGTGCCAGCAGGGGAAGGCGGCGGGCGCCCGCTACGTGATCGGCACGCGCGCCTCGGTGCAGAACGACCAGCCGATCATCGCGGCGTTCGGGGTGAACGCCGAGGGCTCGGGCGACATGTACTACAAGGGCGGCAACATGCTGCACACCATCCGCCAGGTGATCGGCGACGATGAGAAGTGGCGCGGCATCCTGCGCGGCCTGAACAGCACCTTCCGCCGCCAGACGGTCACCGGGATGCAGGTGCGCGAGTACATCAGCCGCCAGTCGGGGATCGACTTCGGCAAGGTGTTCGAGCAGTACCTGACCACCACGAAGATCCCGGTGTTCGAGTACGCCCTGAGCCCCCAGGGCGTGCGCTACCGCTGGGTGGACGCGGTCCCCGGCTTCGACCTGCCGCTGCCGGTCACCGTGGGCGGCATCACGCACACCCTCCGGCCGACCGCGGAGTGGCAGACGCTGCGCGCCCCCATCGGCCCCGCGGCCACGCTGACGGTGGACGAGGACTACTTCGTGATCGCCCGCAACATCGCCGCGCCGGCGCCGGCCGCGCCCGCCGCGCCAGCTACGGCGACGCCGGAGCGGTAGATCTTGTCGATTCGGTGATTTCAGGAGAGGCCATGGCGCACGCGCGCCATGGCCTCTCGTCCAGAGCGGAGGAAACGCGATGGCCGCACGGCCGCCGAAAGATGCACTGTCGCGGAGCGCGAAGCCCGCTGGCGACGTGCTCAGCCAGCGGGCGCTGAACCGGGCGCTGCTGGAGCGGCAGATGCTGCTGCGGCGCGCATCGGTGACGGCGGAGGAGGCGATCGAGCGGCTGGTGGGGATGCAGGCGCAGTCGCCGAACGCGCCGTACGTGGGGCTGTGGTCGCGGGTGGAGGGGTTCCGCACGGACGACCTGGCGACGCTGCTGCTGGAGCGGCGCGCCGTGCGGATCGTGCTGATGCGCTCCACCATCCACCTGGTCACCGCGCGCGACTGCGTGGCGCTGCGGCCGGTGATGCAGCCGGTGCTGGAGCAGCAGCTCTTCGGCAGCGCGCACGGGCGGAAGCTGGCCGTGATGGACCTGGACGCCATCGTCGCCGACGGCCGCGCGCTGCTGGAAGAGCAGCCGCGCACCGCGGCGGAAGCGGCCGCGCTGCTGGACGAGCGCTGGCCCGGTGCCGACGCCGACGCGATCCACCACGCCATCCGCGCCCTGGCGCCGCTGGTGCAGGTGCCGCCGCGCGGCGTGTGGGGCAAGGGTGGCCTCCCCCTCTGCACCACCGCCGAGCACTGGCTGGGCCGCCCGCTGGCCGCCGACAGTTCGCCCGACGAGACGTTCCTGCGCTACCTGGCCGCCTACGGCCCCGCGACCGTGGCGGACGTGCAGGCGTGGTCCGGGCTCAAGCGGCTGCGCGAGGCGGCCGAGCGGCTGCGTCCGCGCCTGCGCACCTTCCGCGACCAGAAGGGGCGCGAGCTGCTGGACGTGCCTGGCGCGCCGCTCCCCGATCCCGACACCCCCGCGCCGGTGCGCTACCTCCCCGAATACGACAACGCACTCCTCTCCCACGCCGACCGCACCCGCATCATCACGAAGGAGGACGGCGTCCGCGTCTTCACGCGTGGCGCCGTGCTTGTGGACGGCCTCGTCCGCGGGCGATGGAACGTGGCGCGAAGCCGCGGCACCACCACGCTCCGCGTCGAGATGTTCGCCCCGCTGTTACCCGGCGAGCGGGCGGAGGTGGAGGAAGAAGGCGCGCGAACGCTGGCCTTCATCGCGGCGGACGCGAAGGCGCGCGAGGTGGAGGTGGGGATTTTGAAGTGATGCTGGGCGCCAGATCAGGGGGAGATTCTGATCGACCGGCCGGTGAAGCCTCGCGCAGTTTGCGAGGCTTTTTGTAGTTGTTGCTGCGACTTCAGTCGCCGGTCAGCCGGCCCAGCCACCCTGCACAGTCGGTCGGCTAACTGATATACCCGCTTGCGGTTACCCCGGCACGTCCGCCGTCACGAGCCGCACGGGGATGCCGCCGTTGCTGGTGCGGAAGCGCTCGGTGAACGGCAGCCCCACCTGGCCCTCCAGCTTCCGGTCGGCGCCGAGCAGCGCGAGCGCCCAGCCGGGCGCGCGGGCGCGGGCCGTCTTCCCCACGGCGGCGTAAAGGCTGCGCAGCGCGTCGCTCTCGCCCACGCGCATGCCGTACGGCGGGTTGGCGATCAGCAGCCCCGGCCCGGCCGGCGGCTCGATCGCGGAGACCGGGCGCACGTCGAAATCCACATCCCCCGCCACGCCCGCGCGCTCGGCGTTCGCCCGCGCCGCCTCGATCGCACCCGCGTCGCGATCCGATCCGAGGATCGGCACAGGGGATGAGGGGACGATGGCCGCGCGGGCCTCGTCGACGGCGCGCTGCCATTCCTCGGCGTCGTGGCCGGGCCAGGCGGTGCAGGCGAAGCGGCGAGGCTCGCGCGCGGCGCCCGCCAGCCCCGGCGCGATCCTGCGCGCGATCAGCGCCGCCTCGATCGGCAGCGTCCCCGAGCCGCACATCGGGTCCACCACGGGCGAATCGCCGCTCCAGCCGCTGCCCAGCAGCATGGCCGCGGCGAGCGTCTCGCGCAGCGGCGCCTTCGCCACCGCCTGCCGATAGCCGCGAAAGTGCAGCAGCGCGCCGGACGAGTCCGCGCTCACGGTGAACTCGTCGCGCACCACGCGGACGATGAAGAGCTGTTCATCCCCCGCCTCCACGTCCTCGTCCTCCGCCCCCTTCGCGGCCTGCGCCGCGCCGAGCCCGCCCACGCGGTCCTCGATGAAGCCCAGGAGCCGCTCGGCGATGGCGCCCTCGTGGTACAGCTTGCTCTTCTTGCTGGTCACGCGCAGCCGCACCCGCGCCCCCGGCGCCACCCAGCGCTCCCACGGCACCCGCTTCCCGTGCCGCTCCAGCTCGATGAAGGTGCGCGCCCGGAAGGTGGCCGCGCGCACCACCAGCCGGCTCGCGGTGCGCAGCCACAGGTTGGCGCGGTACAGCTCGTCCATCCCGCCCGCCCACGCCACGCCCCCCGGCTCCGGCGCCGCGGCCACCCCCAGCGTCCGCAGCTCCGCCGCGCAGAGCGGCTCCAGCCCCGGCGCGGTGATGGCGAAGATCGGGAGGCGGTCGGTCATCATCCAGCCTGGCACGGGTGACGGAGGAACGCGAGCGGAGTAGGATACGGGGAGGCACCGGGGCGGACAACGGAGCGGCAGCGGCCGAGGTCGGAGCGGGCGGGGGGGAGCGGACGCCACATCGGCGGCGCAAGTGTGTACCATTGCAGCGGATCGGCCGCCATCCACCCAACGTTCGGGCGGCCCCGGCGGTAATCACATCAGCGACACGCGTGACGACGCACCGGGCGCCGGACGCGTCGCTCACCCGACCGAAGACGAATCGACCTTGATCCATACGCGATTCCGCGCGCTCCTGCTCGCCGCCGCCGCGCTGCTGGTGGCGCTGGCCCCGGCCGCCGCGCAGCCCGGGCCGCACGGCGACCCCGGCCTGCACGAGCTGCGGCAGACCGAGCAGCGCCCGCTGGAGCTGCTGATGCAGGTGCGCGACGAGCTGCGGCTCACCGACGCGCAGGTGGTGCGGCTGCGAGGGATCGCCGGCCGGCTGGAAGAGACCAACCGGCCGCTGCGCCGGCAGCTGGTGGCGGAGTACGGCCGCTGGCGCGAGCAGCGCCGCGCGCGCCTGGAGCGGATGACCCCCGCCCAGCGCCGCGCCGAGCTGCGCCACGCGCGCGGCGGCAGGCGGGCCGACGTTCCGCCGCCGCTGCGGCCGCTGGTGGGGCAGATCCGCGGCAACGTCCGCGAGGCCATGCAGGAAGCCGCCGAGGTGCTCACGCCGGCGCAGCGGGCCCGCGCCCGCGAGCTGATCCAGGAGCGGCGCGGCCACGGTCCGGGACACGGGCGCGGCCACGGCCGCCGCGGCCCGCGCGCGGACCGGCCGTGAGCGGCGCCTTCGGCGTGGCCGCGGCGATCCCGCTGCACCGCGGCGCCACCGCGCAGGCCGCGCCCGACGACGACGCGGCGCTGGCCGAGGGCGTCCGCGCGGGCGACGCGGCGGCGTTCGACACGCTGGTGAACCGCTACATGCGGCGCGCCTTCGCCGTGGCCTACCGGATGATGGGGCAGAAGGAAGACGCGGAAGACCTGGTGCAGGAGGCGTTCATGGCCGTCCTGCAGCGGATCGACACCTTCGAGGCCGGGCGCCCGTTCGCGCCGTGGTTCTTCCGCATCCTGGTGAACCGCGGGCTGAACGCCCGCAAGTCGCGCTCGCTGCGGACGGTGGAGGCGATCCCCGAAAGCACGGCCGCGCACGGCCCCAGCCCCGAGCGCGAGGCCGAGCGCACCGAGCTGCGCGGCCACCTGCGGAGCGCGCTGGACACGCTCCCCGAGCGGCAGCGCGTGATCGTGGAGCTGTTCGAGCTGGAGGGCTTCGCCGGCCCCGAGATCGCCGAGATCCTGGAGATCAGCGACGGAACCGTGCGCTGGCACCTCCACGAAGCACGCAAGACGCTGAAGAAGGCGCTTGCGCCGTATGAAAGGAGTGCATGATGGAAGCCTATCCCGAGCGCGACCCGCAGCTCGCCGCCGCGCTGCGCACAGCCTACGGCGACCCGCCGGAGATCGACTGGACCGCGCTGCGCGGCCGCGTCGCCGCGCAGGCCGAGCTCCCGCTGGCGCGCAGGCGCCACGCGCAGCCGCGCCGCTGGCGGCCGCTGCGCGCGCTGGTGCCCCTCGCCGCCGCCGCGGGGATCGCCGGCGCGGCGTTCGCGCTCACCCGCCCCGCCGAGCCCCCCCTCACCCAGGCCGACCGCCAGCAGGTGGAGCAGATCCTGAACGCGACCACGCCGGCGCTTTCGGACCTCGTCACGGCCCCTGGCGGGAGCGAGGAGCTGCTGAGCGCGGCGCTGGGATCGTGAGGCGCGGACGGTCTCAACAGGCGCGCCAG
>DASQLJ010000018.1:0-10342 GCA_035630095.1 Longimicrobium sp. | reverse complement strand
GCTCACGCAGACCGTGAACACGCTGGGCCAGACGGTGCAGACCACGCTGGACGCCAGCGGCAACCTGGTGGAGCGCACGCTGAGCACGGCCGGCCAGGTGGTGAACAGCCGCACGCTCGGCGCGGTCACCAGCCTCCCCGTGGTGAGCCAGGCCACCAACACCGCGGGCCAGGCGGTGCGCACCGTCCGCACCTCCACCGGCCAGCTCATCGAGCTCACGCTGGACCAGGCCGGCCGCGTCGTCAGCGCCCGCCCCGCGCAAGCCGCCGCCGGCGCCCTGCCGAGGCCGTAGCCGGCGGGGGAGATGGGAAACGAGAGCGGGCCGCCTTCCAGATGGAGGGCGGCCCGCTTGGCGTTTGGGGATTCGGCCACGGATCAGGGCTTCGCAGGGTTGAGGGCGAATGAATTCGCTGCAACAACTACACGAAGTCCGCCTTCGCGGACTACCGGCGCCTTCGCCGCCGCGATGCTGGTGCGCGGAACCGGCTCCGTCGACTGTCGTCGTGGTGCCGTCGCCGGCGTGCGAATACGCCCGCCGTCCACGCCGATCCTTCACCCGCAGCCTCGCGGCTGTTTGCGAGGCTTCCCATTGTTCTAGCTGCGGATTCATCCGCCTTTCCACGGGACCTTGCCGGGTGCTCCCACCCATCCCGTCCGCCATGCTCCTTCTTGATGCCGCCGCCCGCGCTCCCGCCACCCTGCGAAGATACCGCCGCCACCAGATCTTCTATCCTCCCGCCCCGCCGCACGCTCTCCTATCCGCTTGCCCCCACCCCCGCCTCCTCCCCGATCCTGAAACTGTGCCGCACCTCGCTCCAGCCCTCCGCCTCCGGCAGCGTCGTCGTCCGCTCGGTGAGCGAGACCTCGCCGTCGCGGCCGATCAGCAGGACGGTGGAGCAGCGGGTGCCGTATTCGGGGGTGGCGATGAAGGCGCTGGAGAGCGCGCGCTCACGCTCGTCGCCCACGCCGGTGCTGGGCAGCTCGGCGGCGGGGGCCGGGTCGCGGCGGGCGAGGGTCGCGAAGAGGCGCGCCTCCAGCGCGTCGTCGGGGCCGGCGAGCGCCTGGCGGAGGTCGTCCTTGCCCAGCACCACCTTGGGCCAGGGCGTGTCGAGCAGCGCGTTGCTCACGCCGTACACGCCGGGCGGCAGCGTGCGCGCGCCGCTGCCCCGGTTGGAGAACCAGGCCAGCGTGGCACCGTCGCACACCAGCACGTTGAAACCGTTGAAGGCGGGCGCCATCGGCATCAGCCCCGCCAGGTAGGCCAGCGCCGGCGCGCGGCCCGCCAGGAAGTTGCCCACCAGGTGCCCGCGCGACGGCGCGCCCACGCGGTACGACTGCGGCTCGCGCACGTTGGTGACGGCCGCGAACCGGCCGTCGCGCGTCACGCCCAGCCAGGTGCCGCCCTCGCGCAGGTCGCGCCCGGCCAGCACGCGCGGCGCGTCGGCCCACCAGCCGGCGGGGGCGGTGGGGCGCGCGTAGAACTCGTCGCGGTTGGCGGCGACGACCAGCCGGTAGCGCGGGTGGTGCTCCCAGGCGAACAGGATCAGGCACATGGCGTGCTGCGGGCTGCGTGGTACGGGGTTAGCTTTCCCGTGGAATCTACGCGCCGCGCGGGCCGGTTCGCACCCCGCGCCACCTTCGTACCGCCACGCACCGATGCCGCTGGCCCGCCGCCGATCCGTGCCCCGTGCCCTTCCCCTCGTACTCGCCGCGGCGCTGGCGGCGTGCGGGAGCGACCCGCCGCGCATGGACGGGTCGCCGCGGCCGCACACCTCCATCGTGGCCGCGGGCGACGTGGCGAGTTGCTGGTGGCGCGCCGACGAGGCGACGGCGCGCCTCCTGGACCGCATCTCCGGCGTGGTGGTGCCGCTCGGCGACAACGTCTACTCCAGCGGTACCGCCGCGCAGTTCGCGCAGTGCTACGGGCCCACCTGGGGGCGCCACCGGGCCCGCACGCGCCCCGTGATCGGCAACCACGACCACCGCACGCAGCGCGGCGCGCCGTACTACGCGTACTTCGGCGCGGCCGCGGGAACGCCGGGGAAGGGGTGGTACAGCTACGACCTGGACGGCTGGCACGTGGTGGTGCTGAACACCGAGACCGAGATGGGCGCCGGCAGCGAGCAGATGACGTGGCTGCGCGAGGACCTGCGCGCGCACCCGTCGCAGTGCACGCTGGCCGCCATGCATCGCCCGCGCTTCAGCAGCGGCAAGCACGGCGAATCCGAGCGGGTGAAGCCGCTGTTCACCGCGCTCTACGAGGCCGGCGTGGACGTGGTGCTGAGCGGGCACGACCACACCTACGAGCGCTTCAAGCCGCAGGACCCCGAGGGCCGCTCCCAGCCCGAGCGCGGCATCCGGCAGTTCGTGGTGGGCACCGGCGGCGCGCCCTTCTACGACTTCCCCGAGGAGGCGCACCCCAACAGCGAGGTTCGCCAGAACCGCGTCCACGGCGTGCTGCGCCTGGTCTTCTACCCCGCCGGCTACGACTGGGAGTTCGTGGGCGTGAACGACAGCTTCGAGGACCGCGGGAGCGCGAGGTGTCACTAGGGATGGGCCAGTGCCCAGTGCCCGGTGCCAGGTGCCCAGTCGTGAGATTACTTGGCAGAACCTCGACGATGTCATCCTGAGGCCGACCACGCCTATCTCTCTGTCCACGAAGGGGCTGGCAGGCTGAAGGATCTGAACTCGGCCATCGAGCGACAGGCCGCCTGTCGCTCGGACCGACGGTTTAGATCCTTCGGGCGCCGCCACGCACTCGTTCAGGCGAAAAGCTTTGTGCAGTGGCGCGCCGCTCAGGATGACGCCTTCTTGGGTTGGCACATTCCATCCGGGATTTCTGGTGCTGAGAAACACGCGCCCGGGGGAGGTCTCCCCCGGGCGCGTGGCGTGTGGGTGATGACGGTGCGGCGCCTACTCGCGCTCGCGGGTGAGGAACGGCTCGCCGGGGGAGGGGGGAGGACCGAGCAGCGCGTGGTCGGTGATGGTGATGCCGGGCTCGCGGACGTCGTTCACCACGAAGACGGCCGTCTGGCCCACGACCATCTCGGCGCGCTGCGTCTTGAAGTCGCCGCCCTGGATGCTGATGATCGCGGCGTCGCGGACGGCGAGCCCGGCGCCGGCGTCCGCGAGGGGCGGGTTGCTCACCACCAGCGCGGCCACCAGGCGGCCGCTGTTCGCGTCCGTCAGGCGATACTCGCCCGGCAGGCCGAAGGTGTGGGAGAAGAGCGAGTCGTTCTCCAGCTCGCCGCTGCTCCACGCGCCGCCAGGGCCGCTGCCGCGCACCGAGTAGCGCGGCGTGCGCGCGTTGGCGGCGTGGAACATCACGTGGTCGCCCGGAGCCACCGCCAGTTCCTCGCGGTCGGGCTCCAGCCGGCCGTCCTTCCCCACGCGCACGGTCACGTCGTGCTGCACGGGCGCGCGGCCGGGGCGGCCGGCGACCTCCACGGTGAACGGCGCCTCCTCGGGCGAGGGGTGCAGCTCCGCCGCGGCCAGGCTGTAGCGCACCGTCCCGACCTCGGGGAACTGGCGGAAGTAGCAGTCGAAGTATCCCAGCGCGCGGCTGTCCAAGGTATCCATTGTGGTTGGCTCCGGTTTCAGGGGGCGATGTCGACGGAAAGCTCCAGCTCGGGCTCGCCATTGTTGACCACGGCGGCGGCGACGGAGGTCAGGTTGATGAACACCGGCGGGCTCACCGGCGCCACGGCGGGGAGGAGCTGGAAGTGCTTCGGCTGGTTGTAGAGCTCGAAGGTGCGGCCGGCCAGGAAGGGGTTCAGCACCAGGTGGAGAAGGTTCGTCACCCCCGAGATCCCCAGCGCGGTGGTGATGCTCCCCACCACGCTCACCCCCGCCAGCCCGATGAAGGGGACGGCGAGGAGCACCGGCCCCGCCGCCGCCCCGATCAGCACCAGGATCGCCGACGCGGCCGGCCCGATCTGCAGCGCCGGCATCCCCAGGATCACGGTCTTCACGTGCCAGCTCGTGCCGTCGAAGGTGGTCTGCAGCGCGAAGTTGGCCGAGAACGTCACCTTGTCGGAGTACGACACGGGGATCGTCACGGTGGGCCAGTCGATGGTGAACGCCGGGATGATGACGAACCACTTCTTGAAGATTTTGACCTTGACCCCCGGGAAATAGAAGTTGGGGATGATGCTGCTCAGGTCGAACGAGAGGTTGAAGCTGACCGTGTAGTTCAGCGTCAGGTTCGCGATCTGCACCACGTTGGGGGTGAAGAGCTTGACGCTCCCCCCCGAGAAGGTGGCGCTGGCGCCGTACGAGGCGGTGAAGGGGCCGAACGAGGTCGAGCCGCCGTTGCCGAGCGTGCCGGCCTGGGCCACGGCCACGGCCATGATGTCGCTGACCGCGGGCTCGTCCATCGCTGCGATGATCTCGGGCATGATGATCTCCTGCGGGTTACAGGTTGCCCCGGAGGTCCAGCCGGTCGAGCTGGATCGTGGGGGGGCCGCTGAGGACGGGCGTGAACGCGCCCGCCGAGAACGCTGGGTAGGGAAGGAAGAAGCCCGCGATGGCGAAGTTGAGCGCCGCCGTGACCAGCGGGCTGACGAACGGCGGCAGCGGCGGGCTGGTGAGCTGGATTTCGGTGGCCGTGAACTGGACGCTCATCTTCTTCTGCGCGGCGTTCGCCACCGGCACCCCCACCGCCCGGAGGCCGAGCGAGACGGTGGCGAGGGTCGTGGGCGGCACCAGGAGCGTGGCGGTGACCTGCGTGGTGAGCGAGAACTGGTTGGGCGCCACCGGCAGCGAGCCCGCCGGCGGGGCGGGGTGGAACTGCAGCCGCGGCAGCGTGAAGTGCGCCTTCCAGTGCACGAAGTTGAGGAAGGGGGGAAGCTGCGTGGCGTTGGGCGAGAGCTTGCTGGGCACGAAGAGCCAGCTCCCGTAGTTGAACCAGCGCGGCCGCTGCGCGTACAGCGCCGCCATCACGTCGTTCGCGCCGCTCTCGTGCAGCGCCGCGAACAGGTGGTCGTTCTGGGTCCAGCTCATGGAAACCTCCGGGGGGACTGCGGGGAGTGGTGACGCGGCGCCGGACGGCGCCACGGGCGGGGCCGGCGCGCGTTCGCCGGCTGCGGACCGAAACCTCGGGCGGTGCCCGGGGCGTCGGAACGGGGATGGGTGATGTGGGTGGGGAGGCGGTCGGAGAGCGGCGGATCGTTTTGGAGGCGATCGGAATCGAAGCCGCTTCGACCAGGGGGGCGGCGTGGAAGCCGTCGCCCGGATCAGGTCCTGCTCGACCGTGGATCAGTAAAGGACGTACGGAGGTGAACGGCCGTTAAGTGATCTATATTCAATGACTTACGACTTTGCGCGCCGACGGGTCCGGCATGCATGGGACAGGGCAGTTGTCGTGCCGGTAAACACGCGATGGACGGCGCCGCGAGCTAAACGATCCCCTGTCATGCGCTTGGGGGATGGAGGCCGAGAACGCTCCCCGGCGTCGCGCGGCAGGATCAGGACAGGCGTGGTACAATCGAGCCGCGACAGGATTGTCGCACGTCGTGGGTGGAATCAACGGAAGCTCGACTGGATCGTCTCCGGTCGACCGAACGCGAGCGGGGCCCGTGCACGCTGCACGGGCCCCGCTCCGTTCCTCCGCCGATCCTCGGACGGACGGCGATCAATCGTCGTCGTCGTCGTCGCCCTCGGGGTCGTAGCCGCTCTCCTCGTCGATCATGTCGGTGAGCTGCGAGCCCCAGGCGCTCTCCAGCAGGCGCCGCACGCGCGGGAAGCGCGTCATGATCTCGGCCATCTCGGGGCTGACGAACAGCTCCAGGACCTCGTCGCGGCGGGCCTTCTGGTCTTCGAGGAACTCCTTCAGCTCCTCGATCAGGTCGCGCAGGTCGCTCAGCAGCTCACTGGGGAAGTGCCCCTCGTCCAGCGCCACCGCCGATTCCACCCAGTCGTGCACTTGCGAGACGAGTATGTCGAAGCGCTCGTCATCCCGTGAATCCGCCATTCGTATCTCCCTGGAGCATCCGTAAAGTTCCGCAACGCCGGCGAGTGCGGGCGTCAGGTCGCGCGCGTGATCGTCACGCCACGCTGCCGCGGCGGGCACACAGCGTAAAGGGTGGGCGGTGCATGGTCAAGTGCCACGCGCGTGAAACATCGCGCCGGGACGCGCCGCCGGCGCCGTTGCGCCGCGCCCGCCGACCGCGCAGACTGGCAGTGCGCCGGCCCGCGCCGGCGTCTCCCGCGCTCCCGCATCCTCCCTTTCGCACCCCATCTCCACTCGCATCGGATGAACGGCAACGACGCAGACGTGATCATCGTGGGCGCGGGGCTGGCCGGGCTAGTGGCCGCCGCCGAGCTGGTGGACGCGGGGAAGAAGGTGATCGTGCTCGACCAGGAGCCCGAGGCGTCGCTGGGCGGGCAGGCGTTCTGGTCGTTCGGCGGGCTCTTCCTGGTGAACTCGCCCGAGCAGCGGCGGATGAGGATCAACGACTCGCGCGAGCTGGCGATGAGCGACTGGCTGGGGAGCGCCGGCTTCGACCGCGAGGAAGACCGCTGGCCCCGCCGCTGGGCCGAGGCCTACGTCGACTTCGCCGCGGGCGAGAAGCGAAGCTGGCTGCACGCGCGCGGCCTGCGCTTCTTCCCCGTGGTGGGCTGGGCGGAGCGGGGGGGATACGTGGCCACCGGGCACGGCAACTCGGTGCCGCGCTTCCACGTGACCTGGGGAACGGGCCCCGGCGTGGTGGAGCCGTTCATCGCCCGCGTGCGCGAGGGCGAGCGGCGCGGCCTGGTCTCCTTCCGCTTCCGCCACCGCGTCACCGCGCTCACCTCCACCGACGGCGCGGTGGACGGCGTGGCGGGCGAGATCCTGGAGGCGAGCGGCGTCGAGCGCGGCGTGGCCAGCTCGCGGGTCGTCGCCGGCGACTTCCGGTTGCGCGCGGGCGCGGTGATCGTCACCAGCGGCGGCATCGGCGCGAACCACGAGATGGTGCGCCGCAACTGGCCGAAGCGCATGGGCGAGCCGCCGAAGCGGATGCTCTCCGGCGTCCCCGACCACGTGGACGGGCTGATGCTGGCGGTGACCCAGGCGGCCGGCGGCAGCGTGATCAACCCCGACCGGATGTGGCACTACACGGAGGGGATCCAGAACTGGAGCCCGATCTGGAGCCGCCACGGCATCCGCATCCTCCCCGGCCCGTCGTCGCTCTGGCTGGACGCGCTGGGGCGGCGGCTGCCGGTGCCGCTCTTCCCCGGCTTCGACACGCTGGGCACGCTCGAGCACATCATGCGCACGGGGTACGACCACACCTGGTTCATCCTCACCCAGCGCATCATCGAGAAGGAGTTCGCGCTCTCCGGAAGCGAGCAGAACCCCGACCTCACCGGCCGCAGCATCCGCATGACGCTGAGCCGCGCGCTCCCCGGCGCGCCGGCCCCGGTGGAGGCGTTCAAGAAGCACGGCGCCGACTTCGTGGTGGAGCGCACCCTGGCCGACCTGGTGCGCCGGATGAACGAGATCTCGCCCGAGCCGCTGCTCGACCTCGCCCAGGTGGAGCGCGAGGTGCTCGCCCGCGACCTCCAGCTCGACAACGAGTTCGGCAAGGACGCGCAGATCACCGCCATCCGCGGCGCGCGGCGGTACCTGGGCGACAAGCTGATCCGCGTGGCCCGCCCGCACCGGCTGCTGGACCCGAAGGCGGGCCCGCTGATCGCCGTGCGCCTCTCCATCCTCACCCGCAAGACGCTGGGTGGATTGGAGACCGACCTCTCCGCCCGCGTCCTCCGCGCCGACGGCGAGCCGCTCCCCGGCCTCTACGCCGCGGGCGAGGTCGCCGGCTTCGGCGGCGGGGGGATGCACGGCTACCGCGCGCTGGAAGGCACCTTCCTGGGCGGCTGCATCTTCTCCGGCCGGGCGGCCGGCCGGGCAGCGGCGGCGGCGGTGTAGGCGTCCGATCGACGGAAACCGCGGCGCTTCGGAAAGCCCGCGGGGCCCCCTCCCCGCGCCTGAGAGCGCGTACCCTCCCCGCGCTTCGCGGGGGAGGGTAAAACTTCTGGAGAGGGTGAAATCCCAGCGTCCCGCGACCCGCCGTTGCAGTTCCATGCCCCCCCTCCCCCGCGAAGCGTGGGGAGGGGGTCGGGGGGAGGGGGCTGCCGAGGCATGCGCTAGTGCCTACTTCACCAGCGCCAACCGCCGCGGTGGCTGGGTGCCGCCGGCCCAGGTGCCCTCGGCGTATACCGTCTCGCCGTCGCCCGCGACGCGGAACCAGCGCACGCCGATGCCGTCGCCCACCAGCAGGCGCACGCGCGCGGGGAGCGGCAGCGGCGCGCGGAAGGCGATGCGCAGCCGCCGCAGCGCGGCCGGGTCGCCGCCCAGCCGGTGCTGGATCAGCGCGTGCGCCACCATCGCCTCGGTGGCAAAGCCGTGCAGGATCGGCCGCGCGAAGCCGAAGGGGAGCGCGGTGAGCCGCCACAGGTGGATCGGGTTCCAGTCGCCCGAGACGGCGGCGTAGCGGCGGCCGGCGTCGCCGCGCAGGCTCCAGTGTGCCAGCTCGTCCCAGCGCGACGGGGGCTCGGCGCGGGGGTCGACGTCGTCGCGCGGCGTGGATCGCGGCGGGCCGGCGTCGCGCGGCTCCTCGGCGGCGGCGCGGGTGCGGGCGAGGAAGACGGCGGTGCTCTGGGTGCAAAGCTGCCCGCCGGCGGTCCAGTTGCGCGCGGAGAGGGTCAGGCGGATCCCCTTCCGCACCCGCTCGGCGCGCTCGAGCTCCACCCGGCAGCGCACGTGGTCGCCCAGCGTCAGCGGGCGGAGCTGCACCAGCTCGCCTTCCACGTGCACCACGCCGCCGGCGGGGAGCGGGGTTTCGAGCGAGGCCAGCAGCTCCAGCGCCTGCGCCGTCTCCCACGTCGCCGGGAAGACGGGGGAGAGCGCGTTCCCGCCCAGCGCCTCCACGGCGTCCCCCGCGGTGGCGAGCAGGTAGCGCGCGTGCAGCCCGGGGTCCACGCCGGCGTGCACGCGCTCCACCGCGGGCTTGCGGCGCGGCACGTCGGGCGGGAGGCCGGCCGAGCGGCGCGAGGCGATCCCGCGCGCCAGCAGGCGCAGCATCGAGGCGAGGGGCGCCGTGCGCGGTGCCATCTACCGCTCCGCCGCAACGGGCTGCACCGCCACCTCGCGGTCGCGCGGCCCGTCGAACTCGCAGAAGTACACGCCCTGCCAGTGCCCCAGCAGCACCCGCCCGTCGCTGACGATGAGCGTGGCGGAGGGGCCCATGAAGCCGGTCTTCAGGTGGCTGTCGCTGTTCCCCTCGGCGTGGCGGTAGAAGGGCTCCTCGTGCGGCACCAGGCGCTCGAGCTTGGCGAGCAGGTCGTGCTGCACGTCGGGGTCGGCGTTCTCGTTCACGGTGATGCCGGCGGTGGTGTGCAGCGACTGGATCACCACGATCCCCTCGCGCACGGCGGCGCGCTCCACCACGCCCTGCACCTGCCGGGTGATGTCCACCATCTCCGCGCGCCGGCGGGTGCTGAGCCGCACGATCTCCATCGCCCTCACCCTCGCCACGTGATGCGCGAGATCCGGCGGCCCGAGCGGACCTCGGCCGTGCGCACGGCGGCGCGGGCCGGCGGGAATGCGGGTCGTGTCATCGGAATCGGGCTCCGCGGTTCAGCGTCGCGTGCGTGGATCGGGGACACGCTGCAACAACCGCGCGAAGGGGCGCAAGGGCGTGCCGTCATCTCCCGATCTGTTCGCGAGAAATTGAGGAGAACGCGGGTAGAACCCCGGCGGGGCGATGGGAATCATCTCATACCAATTCTCCGATCGACTGTGCAATCTCGTGAGTGTCATCCTGAGCGAGACGCTGCGCCAAGACGTGAGCGCGCACAGACTTATGGCGGCGACCGAAGGATCCATACCATGGGTCCGAGCGACAGGCCGCCTGTCGCTCGAAGGCGGAGTATAGATATCGGAAAGGAGAGGGAGCAGAGATCGCGGATGATCTCTGCTCCCTTTTATCGCCCGACGAAAAAGCCCGGGCGGAGCCGTCCATCACGCACCCGGCGGCGGCGGTGCTCGCCGCGCCGCCGAGCGCCAGGCGAAGTACACCGGGACGCCGGCGGCCACGATCGCGGCGCCGAGCAAGGTCGTCTCCGGCCGTTCGAGGAGCGCGTTCGCCATCATGGCGATCGTCCCGACCAGGAAGATGGCGGGGACCACTGGGTAGCCGGCGGTGCGGTACGGGCGCGGCAGGTCGGGGCGGCGGCGGCGCAGCACGAACACCGCGGCAACGGTGAGCGCCAGAAAGGGGTAGAGGAGAAGAACGAACGCCTCGGCGAGCTGCTCGAAGGTCCGCACCGACGCGTTCAGCGCGGTGAGGATCACCAGCAC
>DASQLJ010000017.1:0-6311 GCA_035630095.1 Longimicrobium sp. | reverse complement strand
GGCTTGGACGATGGCGCGAGCGGCACGCCGCGTCAAGGGACCGCGCCCGTGCCCCGCCCGTGCTTGACAGCACGCGCCGGGAGAGCAGATTCGGACCCGTCCGAACCGGGCACCCTTCTACCCCGCACCCCGCCGATCGTGCGCCATCCGTTCCGAGCACCCGCCGTGGCCGCCCTGCTCGCGCTCGCCGCCTGCGACCTGGTGAAGGTGGAGCAGACGCCGCGCGGGTTCTACACCCAGCGCGACCCCGCCCGCATCGACCAGCAGGACGCCGCCAGCGAGCTGCGGGCGCGGGTGCGCAACTTCGCCGACGAGCTGGGGCGGGGGAACTCCAACCGCGCGCTCGCCGCGCTGAACCCCACGGAAGACGTGCTGGTGATGGGCACCGGGGCGTCGGACGGGGTGGCGCGGATCGGGAGGCGGGGGCTGGCGCTGGCGCTGGACAGCCTGGCCATCGCCACCCCCGCGGTGGCGCGCCCCGCCGACCTGCGCGTGCAGGTGGGGCTGCGCGAGACCACCGGGTGGTTCAGCACCCCGATCCAGTTCATGGCGGTGGGGAGCGGGGAGCCGCCGCAGTGGCTGCGCGCCTCGGGGGTGTACACGCACGACCGCGGCGAGTGGAAGCTGGTGCAGCTCCACCTGTCGCGGCCCTACGCCCAGCCCGACACCGCCCGCGCCGACAGCACGGCGCGGGGCGACTCGGCCGGGGCTACCCGCCGGGACTCGGCGCGGGCGGCGTCGCCCCCGCCGCAGCGGCCCGCGCAGCCGCGGAGTCGGTCGCCGGAATAGAGCCGGGCGGGAGGCGGATCACCTCCGGCTCCTTCCCCCACTCGGCCGGCCGGGTCATCGGCGCGTAGTCGATCCCCGGCTGGAAGGCCAGCGGCTCGCGCGTGGCCTGGGCGTACACGTCCCCCCCGATGCTCCCCGCGGCCAGCATCCGCCGCAGCACCTCGTTGCGGCGCGCCCCCACCGCGCCGGGGCTGCTCTGCGGGTTGATCAGCCGCGGCGGCATCAGCATCCCCGCCAGCGTGGCCGCCTCGCTGGGGGTGAGCCGGCGCGCGTCCTTGCCGAAGAACTCCTCGGCCGCGTGCTGCACCCCGTACACCCGCCAGTCGCCCGCCCGCCCCAGGTAGATGCGGTTCAGGTAGTATTCCACCAGCGCCCGCCGCGACAGCCGCGCCTCGGTGATCGGCACCATGAAGGCGCGCCAAGCCTGGTCGTCCACGCCGCGGCGCAGCCGCTGCACCTGGCTCACCAGGTCCACCGTCAGGCGCGGCCGGTCCTGCCGGCCGTAGGGTGACAGGCGCTGGAAGCTGGAGGTGTCGACCACCGCCATGAACGCGCCCGTCACGTGCGGCGGGAGCTGGTTCAGCCGCACCCAGTCGGGGCGGCGCAGCGACTGGCTGTACTGGCCCAGCACGCCGCGGTCCAGGCGCTGGCTGGCCAGGAAGGCGAAGATCCCCATCCCCACCACGATCATCGCCCCGATCACCAGCAGCAGCACCAGCGACGCGCGGTGCTCGCCGCCCAGCCTGCGCCGCTCGGGGGTGTCGCGGGTCCACTTCCCGGTCTTGGGCGCGCCACCCAGCGCCTTCGGCTTGCTCTTCCCCAGCTTCACCTGGTCACCGGCTCCCTGCAGCGGGGGTGGTGTACTACGCGTGCGGACGTGGCCGCGGAGGGGCAAAAACTATTCCCCCCAAGGGCTTTGCGCGAGGTGCGCCGGTTGCGGCCGGCCCGCGCCCCGGTTAGCCTTCAGCCGCGTCGGACGCCCAGGCAGCCCCAGCACTCACTTACCGCCGGCACACGTGGAGCAGAACTACTTCCGCCGCGGCTTCGGCCTCCGCAAGGAGATCGAGCCGATGATCCGGTCCGAATACCACAGCGCGCTGGTCGACCAGATCCGCGCGCAGGGCTACGAGGCGTCGTTCGGCGACGGCCACGAGCGCGTGGTGGTGCGCCTGGCCGAGGAGTTCGGCTTCTGCTACGGCGTGGACCGCGCGGTCGACTACGCCTACGAGACGCGGGTCAAGTTCCCCGACCGGCGCGTCTTCCTGCTGGGCGAGATCATCCACAACCCGCACGTGAACCGCCGCCTCACCGACATGGGGATCGTCTTCCTCCACGCCGACGCGGAAGGGGCGTTCGACCTGGGCGCGCTGCGCCCCGACGACGTGGTGATCCTCCCCGCCTTCGGCGCGACGGTGGCCGACTTCGAGCGGCTGAAGGAGACCGGCGCGGTGCTGGTGGACACCACCTGCGGGAGCGTGCTGAACGTGTGGAAGCGGGTGGACCAGTACGCCCGCGACGGCTTCACCGCGCTGGTGCACGGCAAGCACTACCACGAGGAGACGCGCGCCACCGCCAGCCAGGTGTACCGCTGGCCCGAGGGGCGCTTCGTCGTGGTGCGCGACATGGCCGAGGCGCGGCTGGTGATGGACTACATCGAGCGCGCGCCGGGGGCGCTCTCGCGCGAGGCGTTCGTCGAGCACTTCGGCGAGAAGGCGTCGCCGGGGTTCGACCCCGACCTGCACCTGGAGCGGATCGGCGTGGCCAACCAGACCACCATGCTCTCGGGCGACTCGCTGGCCATCGGGGCGGCGGTGGGCGAGGCGCTGGCGCGGCGCTACGGCGGCGAGCCGGGCTACGACCCGTCGCGGTACTTCCGCTCCTTCGACACCATCTGCTCGGCCACGCAGGAGCGGCAGGACGCGGTGGTGAAGCTGGTGGGCGACCCCGCGCGCAAGCCCGACGTGATGCTGGTGATCGGCGGCTACAACTCGTCGAACACCAACCACCTGGCGGTGATCTGCGCGCGCCACACGGTCACCTACCACGTGGCCGACGCCACCTGCATCGACCCCGAGCGCCGCACCATCCGCTTCAAGCCCAGCGGCACCCCCGCCGACGCCCCCGAGATGGAGGCCGAGGACTGGCTCCCCGACGGCCCGATCGTGGTGGGGCTCACCGCCGGCGCCTCGACCCCCAACAACAAGATCGGCGAGGCGGTGGAGCTCCTCCTGCGCACGCGCCGCATCGGCGCCGGGGTGGCGGTCGCGGCCTGATACCCCGTTGCGGGGGGAAGTTCTGGAAAAAACGACGAACGACCGGGCGGGCGTGTCCCACACCCGGCCTCTCCGTTCGGGCCCGGCACCGACTTTTCGGGCTCCGTATGAGCTAGCCGACTTCCGCCACCCGCTGCGCCGCTTCGGCGGTGCCCACGATCTCGGGGAAGATCACCTTGAAGAGCGCGAAGATGTCGGGATCGAACGAGCCGGCGTCCTCCTCCATGATCGCCAGCGCCTCCTCGGGCGAGAGCCGGCGGCGGTAGCTGCGCGCGGTGGTCAGCGCGTCGAACACGTCGGCGATGCGCAGGATGCGGGCGGCGAGGGGGATCGTCTCGCCCGTCAGGCCGTCGGGGTAGCCGCGGCCGTCCCAGCGCTCGTGGTGGCTGCGCACCATGGGGCGGATGTCCCAGGGGAACTCCACCGGCGCCAGCATCTCGTCGCCGATCACCGGGTGCCGCTCCATCACGCGGCGCTCCTCTTCGGTCAGCTTCCCGGGCTTGTTGAGGATCTCCTCGGGCACCTCGGTCTTCCCCAGGTCGTGCAGGAAGGCGCCCATCCGGAACCACACCACCTCGCGCTCGGCCATCCCCGCCTCGGCTGCGAGCCGGCAGGCGTACCCGGCCACGCGCTCGCAGTGCCCGCTGGTGTAGCGGTCCTTCGCCTCGATCGACTCGCCCCAGAACCGCACCAGCGACAGGAAGTCGGTCTCCAGCTGGCTGATGCGCCGGGTGATCTCCGTCTCGTCGTGCCGCGCCTGGAGGTCGCTGAAGAGCGTGTGCGAGCGGTTCAGCGCGCGCAGCGCCTCGCGGTTGTGCGCCTGCGCCCGGAGCACCAGGGCCAGCTCGCGCTGCGTCTCGGCCTCCAGCAGCGGGTTGCTCCCCGCCGAGATGGCCACCGCCTGCTCCAGGTGGTTGCGCGCGAGCGCCAGCTTCCCCGTTTCGCGGTAGATGATCCCGTAGAACTTGAGCGCCTCGGCCTTGCGCCCGTCGTCGTTCAGGCGGCTGAAGATCTCGAAGCCGTTGTCGCAGCTTTCGCGCGCGCGGTCGGGAAGGCCCCGCGCCAGGAACAGCTCCGCCCGGTTGATGTGCACCAGCCCCGCGTACACCACGTCGCCGATCCGCTCGGAGATGGAGAGCGCGCGCTCGAAGTACCCGTCCGCGGCGTCGAGCGCGCCCATGTCGATGTGCAGCATCCCCAGGTTGTTGAGCGCCGCCACCCGCCCCCGGTCGCTCCCGGCGCGGTCCAGGTGCTCCAGCCCCGCGCGGTAGCGCTTGAGCGCCTCGTCCAGGTCGCCGCGGATGTTCGCGAGGATCCCCAGGTTCTGCTCGGTCTCGCCCTGGAGCACCTCGGCCTCGGCCAGCGCGCCGTGGCGGCGCGCGTCCAGGAACCGCCGCTCCGCCTCCTCGAGGTCGCCCGCGGCCTGCGCCAGCAGCCCGAAGCCGTTCAGCGCCCGGCCGGCGTTGCGCGCGTCGCCGCCTAGCTGGGCGATCTGCAGGACCAGCTCGAACAGCTCGGCCGCGCCCTCGTGGTCGCCCGACTGCCGCTTGCAGTGCCCCTGCTGGACGATCGACTCCAGCACGCCTGCGGCATCGCGCTGGCGCAGGCTCTCCTGGAACGCGGTGGCGTAGCCGATCGAGGCCTCCGCCCACTGCCCGATGCGCTCCTGGGCGGCCGCGTGCTGGATGATGCTCTCGAGTGATGCGTGCAAGATGCCGGATGGGGATGCCGTGCGTCCGCAAAACGGGGCCTCCACGATGGAGGCCCCGGTCGTGCTCCTTCCGGGCCGCTCCGGGCGGCCTGTTTCGTTCAGCTGCCGGCGCCGATGTAGCCGGAGAAGTGGCTCAGGCGCGTCTGGATGCGCTGGCCGCCGGCCGAGGTCGGCAGCACCTCGAGCACCGCGTTGTCGTCGCCCACGTAGAGCACGTTCACCCGCGAGAAGCCCGAGAGGTCCGTCGCGCCCAGGTTCAGGCTGAGCACGGGCTCGTGGCCGGCGGGGAACTGCAGGCCGTGCGGCTCCAGCTCGACCCCGGCGAAGCGCGGGTTGGAGCTCATGGAGATCCGCGTCGGCGCGGCGAGCGCCCCGGCGGGGAAGACGATGCGGTGCCCGTTGGTCGTGGTGAGCGAGCCGCCCTCGGGCCCGATCACCGCGCTGGACGCTTCGCCGGCCCTTGCCATCGACGGCCCCGCGGGTGCCGCCAGGAAGTGGAAGTCGGGCGCGGCGACGGGAGCCGACGGGCTCTCGGCACAGCCGCCGATGCCGATCAGGATGCCGGCGAGGGCAATCGACGAACGGCGGAACGAAAATCTGAACATGGGCAATCGTCTCCGGTTACGCGGGTTTCGCGCGAGGGGCGGGGATACGCTTCAGGACAGTAGTGGTTCGGTTGCACCATAGTGTACACCCGACCTTCGTCCACGTCAACACTCTTGATCGCGCTCAAGCGGCCTTCACGCCCATTTGCGGCCGCTTCAGCGGCAATCGGGGCGAGCGGTGGCGCTTCGGGGAATCGCAAGCTCCGTGCGCCGCCGGGTCGCACCAAAACGGAGCGGCGCGCCGGGAGCGGACCCCCGGCGCGCCGCCCGCTCGCAACGCGCCTTCAGTGGTGGGCGGGCGGACCCGCCAGGACCCTGAAGACGTGGTTCAGCGTGGCCCAGATGCACCCCACGCCCGCCACGGTGAGGAAGGCGCCGGTCAGGAAGTAGCCGACCTGCGCGCCGCCCCGGTCCACCTCGGCCCAGCTCTGCGCCGCCACGAAGGAGGTGACCGCGAGCGCGAGCAGGAGGAGGCCGATGACCACGCCCGCGCCCACCGCGGCCATGCGCACGGTGCCCTCGCTCACGTCGGGCATGCCGATGGCCGAGGGGCCGCGCGGGCGGGGGTTGGCGTCGGCCCACTCGCGGTAGCGGGCGCGCACGGTGTCGCCGGTGCTGTTGGGCTCGGGGGTGCTCATGACTCTCCCTGGCGGCTGAGCGCGAACACGTATGCGGCGAGCGCCCTCACCTGCGCGTCGTCGAAGCTGCCGCCGCCCTTGGGCGGCATGGCGCCGGGGTGCTGCTTGGGATTGGGCACGCCGTTGACGATGGTGGTCACGATCTCGGGGTACGCGCCCGTGACGTTGATCCACTGCGCGTCGTTCAGCGCCGGGGCCACGGGCGTGCCGGCGCCGGCCGGGCCGTGGCACCCCACGCAGACGGTGCCGTAGAGGGTCTGCCCCTCGTCCACCATGGCCTGGGTCACGCCGGTGG
>DASQLJ010000016.1:0-8419 GCA_035630095.1 Longimicrobium sp. | reverse complement strand
AACGGCCGGGTTCCACACCCGCAATCGCGGATCGACGGCGCGGAGTTCGCATGTGCGCGGGCGATTCGTGCTGGACGCGACGGCGCGGCCCCCGCGGGCGGCGCACTCTCGCACCTTCGTACTCTCGCACTTTCGCACTCCGACCATGCAGGTGCTGATCCTGGGGGCCACGGGTGGAACCGGGCGCGAGCTGGTGAAGCAGGCGCTGGGGCACGGCCACAGCGTCCGCGCGGTGGCGCGCGAGCCCGAGAAGGTGAAGACGGTGCACCCGCGGCTGGAGGTGGTGCAGGGCGACATCGGCGACCCGAAGTCGCTGGCGGCCGCGCTGAAGGGGCAGGACGCGGTGCTCTGCGCCGTGGGCGTGAACGAGCGCAAGCCGAACACCATCCTCTCCGACGGCGTGCGCAACCTGCTCACGGCGATGAAGCGGCAGAAGGTGAAGCGGCTGGTCTTCGTCTCGTCGCTGGGCGTGGGCGACAGCAAGGGGCAGCTCGGGCCGGTCTACAACCTGGTGCTCCTTCCCACCCTGCTCAAGAACATCTTCGCGGACAAGGAAACCGCCGAGACGTACGTCCGTGACTCGGCGGCGGAGTGGACGATCGTGCGCCCCGGCAAGCTGACCAGCAAGCTGCTGACGGGGAAGTACCTCGCCGGCCCCGACGCGGCGAAGAAGCGCTGGATGCCGAAGGTCGCCCGCGCCGACGTCGCCGACTTCATGCTCGACACGCTGGAGCACAACCGCTTCATCCGCGAGGCCCCGGGAATCTGCTACTGAGCCGTCCACCGGCCGCGCGACCTTGGGGATGAAGGCGGCCAGACCCGAAAATCGAGCCGCGATGCCGCCCGTCGAGCCGGTGAAGCCTCGCGCAGTTTGCGAGGCTTTTCGTAGTTGTTGCCGCGGCTTCAGCCGCCGGTCAGCGGCCAGGGGACCAGACTTTCTACTTGGGGGATGCGGCCCGATCCTCCTCGACGAGCGTCGCCGTTGCGCGGCGCTCGTTTCGTTTCGATCTTGTAGACTTCGCTCCATCCCGCTTCACGGGCACGCACCACCCCGCCGGTCACCATGTCCTTTCCCTGGATCTACTACCTGCCGTCGCTGCTGATCCTGGCGATCCAGGTGTTCTTCGCGGTGCACTGCATCCGCCGGGGAAAGCCGGCGTGGCTGATCGTGATCCTCTTCTTCCCGCTGGTGGGGAGCCTGGTGTACCTGCTGGTGGAGTACCTCCCCGAGATGCGGGCGCGCGACAGCATCGGCGTCACCGCGCAGCGGGTGAAGGAGCGCATCAACCCCGCCGCCGAGATCCAGCGGCTGGAAGACCAGGTGGCGCTCAGCAACAGCCTGAACAACCGGCTGGCGCTGGCCCGCGGCTACCAGCGCGTGGGCCGCGCCGACGACGCCATCGCCCTCTACCGCGCCTCGCTCACCGGCCTGTACGCCGACGACCCGCTGGTGCTCACCGAGCTGGCCGCCGCCCTCCACGCCGCCGGCGACCTGGCCGAGGCGCGCGAGGCGTTCGACCGCGTCCGCGCGAACGCGTCGATCCTGCGCGACGACCAGCTGCTGCTGAGCGCGCGGATCTACGAGGACGCGGGCGACCTGGAGAGCGCCGCCCGCGAGTACCAGGGCCTCCTCGCCCGCCCCGTCGTGGGCGAGGAAGCGCGCTGCCGCTACGCGCTGGTCCTCAAGCAGCTCGGCCGCACCGCCGAGGCCAACGCCCTCTTCGACGAGATCGTGCGCCACGCCCGCCTCTCCCCCGGCCACTACCGCAAGGCGCAGAAGCCCTGGATCGACATCGCCAGGAAGGAGCTCGCCGCGCGGGAGACGGTGGCGGGGTGAAGACGGGGCGGGACATACGGTTGCGCCGCTTCCCCGCGTAGCGTCCGGAGGGAGGATGCGACCGGTGGAAGGTCGACGCTCGTTGACGACGGGAGCCACTCGCCCTATCATTGTGAATGATTTCACAAGCATCGGCGCGGACGGGCGTCTTCGCCGGCGTGATCGGGAGCAGCCGCTGGTTGCAGGTATGAATGCGGGTATGAAGAAGATCTCCGAGTCGGCGGTGCGGCGGCTTTCGCTGTACCTGCGCTTCCTGCAGGAGGCCGAGGCCGCGGGGAGCGAGACCATCTCCAGCGGCGAGCTGGCCCGCCGCGGCGGCACCACCTCGGCGCAGGTGCGCAAGGACCTGTCGCTGTTCGGCAGCTTCGGCAAGCGCGGGATGGGCTACTCGGTGCCCGAGCTGCTGCGCGAGATCCGCCAGATCCTGGGGCTCACCCGCCCCTGGAACGTGGCGGTGATCGGCGCCGGCCGCCTGGGCTCGGCGCTCAGCAGCTTCCGCGACTTCGAGGCGCGCGGCTTCCAGATCCGCGCCGTTTTCGACAGCGACCGCGCCAAGATCGGCCAGAGCTGGGGCGGCCTGACCGTGCAGCCCGACGAGGAGCTCGACGCCACGCTGCGCGAGCGCCGCGTGGACATCGCCATCGTGGCCGTCCCCGCCGAGGCGGCGCAGACCGTGGTGGACCGCGCGGTGGCGGCGGGCGTGAAGTCGCTGCTCAACTTCGCCCCCGTGCGGCTGCGCGTGCCTCGCGGCGTCACCCTGCGCAACGTGGACGTGACGCTGGAGCTGGAAGGCCTCTCCTTCGCGCTGGCCAACGGCAAGGGCTGACCCGGCCGACGGCCGTCCACGGACGGTTCGGACGCGCATGATCGAAGCGCCACTGCTCCTTCCGAGCGGTGGCGCTTTGTGCGTGGCCGAATCGACGCGACCCCTCGGTCGTGCCCGTTGACGCGTCGCGATCGCCTCGGATAAACTGTCGGTATCTGCGCCACCCCGGTGCGGGTTCCACCGCTTTTTCGCGAGGACGGAAGCCATGCGCAAGCTGAAGCTGGAGCTCACCGATCTGGAAGTGACCTCGTTCGCCGTCGCCGGCGAGACGGGCGACGCCGGGACCGTGGCCGGGCAGGGCAACATTCCCGTGGAGACCGGCGCCCCCACCTGCAACGGCGACTACACCTGCGTGAGCTGCGCCGACACCTGCCAGGGCACCTGCGCGGGCGGCGTCTGTGGAAGCTGGCCGATGACCTACTGCCCGCAGTGCTACTACGCCTGACGGCCCCCCGGCGGGCGGCGGCCGCGGCACCAGCCGGCACGCCGCTCGCCCGTCGTCCCCTCGGCCACGAGCGACCGGCCGCAGGGCGCACGGACGCGCGAGGGATGCGCGCCCGGAGGGCCGGGAACGCGGCGGCGGGGCAGTTTCCGCCGGCGCGGGCCCGGCGCGGTTGGGCACGGTGGTATCGTGCCCTACCGCGCGCGCAGCCCGGCCCCGCGCAGCGGGGACGCGCCCCCGCCCGCCGTGGCCGTTCCCTCCGAAAACGTCCACCGCCCCGGATTGCCGGGTCACCTTCGGGCGGCTAGCTTTCCCGCACTATGCAAACCCTGGCCGCCAAACCCCAGAAAGTCCGCGTCACCTCCGAGATCGGCGCCCTCCGGATGGTGCTCTGCCACACGCCGGGCGCCGAGCTGCTGGCCGTCACCCCGTCGAACCGCGAGCAGTTCCTCTACGACGACATCATCGACCTGGAGCAGGCGCGGCGCGAGCACCAGCGCTTCCGGGCGATCCTGTCGCGCTTCTGCGACGTGCTGGACGTGCGCGACCTGCTGGCCGACATCGTGGACGAGCGCGAGGTGCGCGAGTTCCTGGTGCGGCGCGTGCTCGAGGTGGCGTCGTCGGAGCCGCTGGCGGTGGGGCTCTACGAGATGCCGGGGGAGGAGCTGATCCGCCGCTTCGTGGAGGGGGTGGAGGCGCCGATGGGGCCGATCTCCAAGCTCCTGCACAAGGTGAGCTACGAGCTGCCGCCGCTGCCGAACCTGTTCTTCACCCGCGACGCCGCGATGGTGGTGAACGACGCGGTGATCATCGGGGCGATGCGCTACGCCGTGCGGTGGACCGAGGAGCTGCTGATGAAGGCGCTCTTCCTGTACCACCCGGCGCTGCGCAACGAGGGCTTCATCTACGACGGCACGGAGGAGCGCCGCAGCGACTACACCATCGAGGGCGGCGACGTGCTGATCCTGCGCCCCGACCTGGCGATGGTGGGGCTCAGCGAGCGCAGCAGCCCGGCGGCGATCGAGGGGCTGGTGGAGGGGCTGCGCGACAAGGCGGGGGTGGAGCACGTGCTGGTGGTGGTGCTCCCGGCCGAGAGCCCCGCCATCCACCTGGACATGATCATGACCATGGTGGACAAGGAGCAGTGCGTGGTGTACCCGCCCTACTTCTTCGGCCCCGCGCGGCTCCCGGTGCTCTACTACAAGCCCGACGGCAAGGGCGTGCATGCCTACGACGACGTGTTCCAGGGGCTGAGGAAGGTGGACCTGCCGCTGGAGCCGATCTGGTGCGGCGGCCAGCACCCCACCCGGCAGGAACGCGAGCAGTGGTCCAGCGGGTGCAACTTCGTGGCGGTGCGCCCGGGCGTGGTGCTCGGCTACACGCGCAACGAGGGCACCATGCGCGAGATGGAGCGCGAGGGCGGCTACCGGATCATCGACGCGATCGAGTTCCTCACCGGCGAGGTGGAGCTGGAGGACGGCGACCGCGCGGTGATCGCCTTCGAGGGCGCCGAGCTGGTGCGCGGCGGCGGCGGCGGCCGCTGCATGACCCTTCCCATCTGCCGCGACGACATTTGGTGACGCAGCTCGCCTTCGCGCTGGACAACGTGCGCTTCGAGCGGCCGGGCGGGCTGGCCGACCGCGCGCTCACCCTGCTGGACGCGGGCCCCGCCCCCACGCACGAGATCGCCGCGCGGGTGCTGGGGATCACCCACGGCGCCGGCGCGGCCGCCGCGGCGGTGTTCGCGCTGCTGGGCACCGACCCGCGCTTCCGCGTCTCGGCCGACGGCGTGTGGTCGCTCTCGCCGTCCGCCGCCACGCTCCACACCCCGGCGCCGGTCCCGCCGTCCACGGACGGCCGCCGCGCCCGGCGCCGGCGCGCCCCCGCGGAAGCGCCGCCGGTGGTGGACGAGGGGCCGGTGCGCTCGCTGTGGGAGGAGGAGTGGGTGGTGGTCGACTTCGAGACCACCGGCGGCTCGCCGTACCGCGGGCACCGGGTGACCGAGGTGGGCGCCGTCTGCGTCTCCGGCGGAAAGATCACCGACAGCTACAGCACGCTGGTCAACCCCGACCGGCGCATCCCGGGGATGATCACCTCGCTCACCGGGATCACCGAGCAGATGGTGGCCGGCGCCCCGCGCTTCGGCGAGGTGGCGTCGCGCGTGTCGGACGCGATCGCCGGGCGGGTGTTCGTGGCGCACAACGCGGCGTTCGACTGGCGCTTCATGTGCCACGAGATGCAGATGGCCACCGGGATGCAGCCGCGCGGCCGGCAGCTCTGCACCGTGCGGCTGGCGCGCAAGCTCCTCCCCGAGCTCCCGTCGCGCGGGCTGGACTCGCTGGCGCTCTACTTCGGCGTGCGCATCGAGAGCCGGCACCGCGCGCTGGACGACGCGGTGGCCACGGCCAAGCTGCTGATCCGCTTCATCGAGATGCTGGAGGAGCGCGGCGCCGCCGACTGGAACGGGCTGCAGGCGATCCTGGGCCGGCGCGCCGCGCGGAAGAAGCGCCGCGCCACCCCGCGGTCGATGGAGTCGGCGTGACGCCGGCCGCGGAGCGCGCGCTGGCGACGGAGACGCCCGTCCGCACGCGCACGCTGGGGCGGATGCGCATCCACGCGCTGGAGGCGGGGCTGCAGCGGCTGGACGGCGGCGCGATGTTCGGCGTGGTCCCCAAGCCGCTGTGGGAGCGCCGCATCCCCGCCGACGCGCGCAACCGCATCCCCCTGGCGCTGCGCTGCCTGCTGGTGGAGACGCCGGACGCGCTGGTGCTGGTCGAGACGGGGCTGGGGAACAAGGAGAACGAGAAGTTCCTCGACATCTACGGCGTCGAGAACGGTCCGTCCAACGCCCGCCACCCCGACCGGCTGCAGGAGGCGATCGCGGCCGCCGGCTTCGACGCGGCGGACGTGGGCGTGGTGATCGACACCCACCTGCACTTCGACCACGCGGGGGGCAACACCTTCGCAGACGCCGAGGGGCGGGTGCGGCTGTCGTTCCCCAACGCCACCTACCACGTGCAGCGCGGCGAGTGGGAGTGGGCGCACCGCGCCAACGAGCGCACCACCGCCAGCTACCTCCCGCACAACTTCGACCCGGTGATGGAGGCCGGGCGGCTGGCGCTGGTGGAAGGCGACGTGGAGATCGTACCCGGCGTCTCGGTGTACCGAACGCCCGGCCACTGCCCGCACCACCAGTCGGTGCTGGTTGCGTCCGAGGGCGAGACGGCGTGCTTCCTGGCCGACGTGGTGCCCACGATGGCGCACCTGCCGCTCCCCTGGATCATGGGCTACGACGTGGAGCCGCTGGTGACGCTGGAGAGCAAGCGCGCCCTGCTCCGCCGCGCGGCGGACGAGCGCTGGCTGCTGGTGAGCACGCACGACCCGTTCACCCCGTGGGGCTACGCCGTGGCGGACGGGAAGCACGTGCGGCTGGAGGAAGTGGGGTAGACGCGTCGGGCTCGTTGAGCGGAGGAGGAGGTCGGCGCATGCGGCGGCGGCCCCCTCCCCCCGGCCCCCTCCCCGCGCTCCGCGGGGGAGGGGGTGAACGGCAACGGCGGGCATGCGCGGACATTGTGCGGTTCCACCCTCCCCCGCGAAGCGCGGGGAGGGTACGCGCCCTCAGGCGCGGGGAGGGGGCCCCGCGGGGCTCGGGGAACGGATGTAGCGTCCGGGACTCGGCGATCGCCGGTTGTTCGGCTGTCGATGACCGGATGGTCGGACCGGAACGACGGAACTTCAATCAAACCACCTGGAAGGCTGAGATGATCGATATCGCACGCGACCCCCGCACCACGCCCGTGCTCGTCAGCGCGGTGCGCACGCCCATCGGCCGCTTCCTGGGCGCGCTGGCGCCGCTGTCGGCGCCGGACCTGGGCGCGGCGGCGATCCGCGCCGCCATGGAGCGCTCGGGCGTCAATCCCGAGGACGTGGCCGAGGTGATCATGGGCAACGTGGTGCAGGGCGGCGTGGGCCAGGCGCCCGCGCGCCAGGCCGCCATCAAGAGCGGCCTTCCCGCCACCGTCAGCGCGCTCACCATCAACAAGGTGTGCGGCTCGGGGCTCAAGGCGGTGATGCTGGCCGCGCAGTCGATCCGCGCGGGCGACAGCCAGGTGGTGGTCGCCGGCGGGCAGGAGAGCATGTCCAACGCGCCGCACTACCTCTACGGCTACCGCAACGGCGTGAAGTTCGGCGACCAGACGATCGTGGACGGGCTGATCCGCGACGGCCTGTGGTGCTCGTTCTGCGAGGTGCACATGGGCGGCCACGCCGAGTACACCGCAAAGAAGGCCGGCGTGACCCGGCAGATGGCCGACGAGTTCTCCGTCGGCAGCCACCGCAAGGCCGTGGAGGCGATCCGGGCCGGCAGGTTCAAGAACGAGATCGTCTCGGTGGAGGTCCCCGGCCGCAAGGGCCCCACCGTCGTCGACACCGACGAGAACCCGCGCGAGGACACCTCGATGGACACGCTGGGCAAGCTGCGCCCCGCGTTCGCGAAGGACGCGCCCAAGGACGTGACCGACCCGGTCGTGACCGCCGGCAACGCCAGCTCGATGAACGACGGCGCCTCGGCCGTGGTGGTGGTGAGCGAGGAGTACGCGCGCGCCAACGGGCTCACCATCCTGGCCCGCATCACCGCCTACAGCACCGGCGCGGTGGAGCCCAACGAGCTCTTCTTCGCCCCGATCGAGGCGGTGAAGAAGCTGATGAAGAAGAGCGGCACCGGCATCGCCGACTACGACCTGATCGAGGCCAACGAGGCCTTCGCCGTGCAGGCGCTGGCCGACGGCGCCGGGCTGGACTGGGACTGGGACCGCGTGAACGTGAACGGCGGCGCCGTGGCGCTGGGCCACCCGATCGGCGCCTCGGGCGCGCGGGTGCTCACCACGCTGGTGCACGCCATGCACGACCGCGACAAGGAGACCGGCCTGGCCACCCTGTGCCTGGGCGGCGGCGACGCCGTGGCGCTGAGCGTGGAGCGCGTCTGACGGACGTGAGGGAGCGCCGCCCGGCCAGCCGCCGGGCGGCGCTTCTCGTTTTTCGGTGGATGACCATGCCGCGCGGCCGAATGCCCGCGGAATCGGCCGGGATGGTTCACTTACAGGCTTCGATGGCGAGCTTCGCGGGTGACGCACCTCGTGAAGCGCGCCGACCGTTCATCGCCGCAGACGTGAGATCGTGACCGACGAACCCCCGATCCGCGAAAACCCGCCGCCGCTCTACGACGTGTTCTACGGCCCGTGGGGGGTGCGCTCCGGGTGGCGGATCGCGCTGTGGACCGGCACGTTCGTCTTCTTCGCGGCGGTGATGTTCGCGG
>DASQLJ010000015.1:0-6888 GCA_035630095.1 Longimicrobium sp. | reverse complement strand
AGGGGCGGATCCCGCTCCAGACGCTGCGCGCCGACATCGACTACGCGCAGTCCACGGCCCGCACCACCTACGGCACCATCGGGGTGAAGGTGTGGGTGTTCAAGGGCGAGGTGGTGGAGAACCGGCGCGGCCGCACCTACTCGACCGACGCCTGAGTGGAGGAATAGAGCGATGCTCGCACCCAAGAGAGTCAAGTACCGCAAGCAGATGAAGGGCCGCATGCGCGGCGCTGCGACGCGGGGGAACTACGTGGCGTTCGGCGATTACGGCCTGCAGACGCTGGAGCCCGGCTGGATCTCCAACCGGTCCATCGAGGCGGCCCGTATCGCCATGACGCGCCACATCAAGCGTGGCGGCAAGGTGTGGATCCGGATCTTCCCGGACAAGCCGATCACGAAGAAGCCGCTCGAGGTCCGCATGGGCAAGGGCAAGGGCAACCCCGAGGGCTGGGTCGCCGTGGTCCGCCCCGGGCGCATCATGTTCGAGCTGGAGGGCGTGGAGCCCGAGGTGGCCAAGCGCGCGCTGACGCTCGCGGCCGCCAAGCTCCCGGTGAAGTGCAAGATCATCGAGCGCGAACGGTCCGAGGCCCCCGCGGCCGAGGGAGGTGCAGCGTGAACGGCTCCGAGATCCGTGAAATGACCGACGGCGAGATCCAGGACCGCATCGAGCAGCTCCAGGAGGAGCGGTTCCGGCTGCGGTTCCGCTCCGCCACCCAGCAGCTGGAGAACCCCATGCTGCTGCGCAACTTGCGGCACGACATCTCGCGCCTGAAGACGGTGCTGCGCGAGCGCGAGCTGCAGAACCAGGGGAGCCGCCGATGAGCGCCGAGAACGCCGTGAACACCCCGGAGGGCATGGACGAGCGCACGCGCCGCAAGACGCGCGTGGGCATCGTGGTCTCCGACAAGATGAACAAGACCGTGGTGGTGCGCGTGGAGCGCCGCTACGCCCACCCGCTGTACGGCAAGCAGGTGACGCGCAGCAAGAAGTACCACGCCCACGACGAGAACAACGAGTACCACACCGGCGACGTGGTGCGCATCACCGAGACCCGCCCGCTCAGCAAGCTGAAGCACTGGCGCGTGTCCGAGCTGATCGAGCGCACCCGCTAACCACGGCGGCGACCCCGGCGGCGGGGCGGCGGTCTTTCCGCCTCCCCGGCCGGGGCCCTGGATCTTAGGAGCAGACCATGCTGCAGCAGGAATCGATCGTCCGGATCGCGGACAACTCCGGCGCCAAGAAGGCGCTGGTCATCCGCGTGCTGGGCGGGAGCAGGCGCCGCTACGCCTCGGTGGGCGACACGATCATCGTGGCGGTCAAGGACGCGCTCCCCGACGGGACCGTGAAGAAGGGCGACGTGGCCAAGGCCGTGGTGGTTCGCACCACCAAGGAGGTCCGGCGCAAGGACGGCAGCTACATCAAGTTCGACGAGAACGCCGCCGTCATCATCAACGACGCGGGCGAGCCCCGCGCCACGCGCATCTTCGGGCCGGTCGCCCGCGAGCTGCGCGACAAGCGCTACATGAAGATCGTTTCGCTGGCTCCGGAGGTGATCTGATGGCCAAGCTGCAGATCCGCCGCGGCGACCGCGTGAAGGTCATCAGCGGCAACGACAAGGGCGCCGAGGGCACCGTGATCCGCGTGGAGCCCGAGAAGAAGCGGGTGGTGGTGCAGGGCGTGAACGTGCGCAAGCGCCACCGGAAGCCGTCGGCGACCGCGCCCGAGGGCGGGATCATCGAGTTCGAGGCGCCGATCCACGCCAGCAACGTGATGCTGGTGGACCCCAAGAGCGGCGAGCCCACGCGCGTGCGCTCCGGCGTGAACGCCGAGGGCAAGCGCGAGCGGGTCGCGGTCAAGAGCGGCCAGGCGATTCCGCGGGTGTCGTAACCGCAGTCCCCAGGGCCCAGTCCCCAGTGCCCAGGAACCGCAGGGTTCCTCGCACTGGGCACTTGAACCTGGGCACTGGGCACTTTTTCTCAACTGACGTGACCGCCCTCCCGGGCGTGGCCTTCCGGCCGCGCCGCGCGGGGGATACGGAGCGAGGAGACCATGGCGAAGCAGGACAAGAAGGGCGGCGCTCAGCCGTCGTCGAAGAAGCAGGACCGGCAGGCCGACGCCCCGGCGCCCAGGCAGGAGTCGCGCTCGCAGGCCGGCAGCGGCCCGCGCGTGAAGCCCCGGCTGCAGGCGTGGTACGAGAACACCGTGCGCGGCAAGCTGCAGGAGCAGTTCGGCTTCGCGACGCCGATGCAGGTGCCGCGGATGGAGAAGGTCACGATCAACGTGGGGCTGGGCGAGGCGTCCAAGAACCCCAAGCTGCTCGAGGCCGTGGTGAACGAGATCGGCGCCATCACCGGCCAGAAGCCGGTGGTGACCAAGGCCAAGAAGGCGATCTCGAACTTCGCGCTCCGCGAGAACTCGCCGGTGGGCGTGACGGTCACGCTGCGCCGCGACCGCATGTGGGAGTTCCTGGACCGGCTGATCAACGTGTCGATGCCGCGCATCCGCGACTTCCGCGGCGTTCCGACCCGCTCGTTCGACGGCCGCGGCAACTACACGATGGGCGTGAAGGAGCAACTGATCTTCCCCGAGATCGACTACGACAAGGTCGATCAGGTGCACGGCATGGACATCACGTTCGTGACCAGCACCAGCAAGGACGACGAGGCGCTGGCGCTGCTGCGCGAGCTGGGGATGCCGTTCCGCAACGAGTCCCCGGTGCTGGTGGCGGCGTAAATCGAGACCCCGGACGCCCGGTGCCGTGCCCGTGGAGACATCCACGGGCACATGTCGCCGGGCGCTGGGTACTGAGGCTCCGAAGTCGGACGAAACGACGAACCAGGTATTTGGCGAATGGCACGCAAGGCCCTGATCGAAAAGAGCAAGCGCAAGCCGAAGTTCAACGTCCGGGCGCACAACCGCTGCAACCGCTGCGGCCGCCCGCGTGCCTTCCTGCGCAAGTTCGGGCTCTGCCGCATCTGCTTCCGGCAGATGGCGCTGAACGGGGAGATCCCCGGGGTGCGCAAGGCGAGCTGGTAGGGAAAGTGCCAGGTGCCAAGTGCCCAGTATCCAGTGGAAGACACTGGGCACCGGGCACTGGGCACTGGGAACTTTCCGTTTGACAATCACTCACTTCCTGAAAGTCCGGCGCTCGCTCGCCGGATACTCTAGGAGAGACTCAGCATGGTGACGGATCCGATCGCCGACCTGCTGACCCGGGTGCGCAACGCCCAGATGGCGCGCCACCGCCGGGTCGACATGCCGGTCAGCAAGCTGAAGGTAGAGGTATCCCGCCTTCTGAAGGAAAATCACTACATCCACGACTACAAGATCCTGGATGACGGCAAGCACCCGGTGCTCCGCCTGTACCTGAAGTATTTCCAGGACAAGCCGGTGATCCGTGAGCTGCGCCGCGTGTCCAAGCCCGGCCTGCGCCAGTACGTGGGCGTGGAGGAGATCCCGCGCGTGCGCAACGGCCTGGGCATGGCCATGCTCAGCACCTCGCGCGGGGTGATGACCGACCGCGAGGCCCGCGCGGCCAAGGTGGGCGGCGAGCTGCTCGCCATCGTCTGGTAAGGAGAGCGAGACAATGTCGCGTATCGGAAGAAGGCCCATCACGATCCCGTCGGGGGTCGACATCACGCTGGACGGCAACCTGGTCAGCGTGAAGGGGCCGAAGGGCGAGCTCAGCCGCCGCCTGCACAAGGACGTGATCGTGCGCCGCGAAGACGGCGAGATCCTGGTGGAGCGCCCCAGCGAGCAAGCCGAGCACCGTGCGCTGCACGGGCTCAGCCGCACCCTGGTGGCCAACATGGTGGAGGGCGTCACCACCGGCTTCACCAAGACGCTGGAGATCGTGGGCGTGGGCTACCGCGCCGAGACCAAGCCCTTCGGGCTGACCCTGGCGCTCGGCTACAGCCACCCCATCGACTACAAGGCCCCCGAGGGGATCACCCTGCGGGCGGTCAACCCGACCACGGTCGAGGTCAGCGGGACCGACAAGGAAGTGGTGGGGCAGGTCGCGGCCGAGATCCGGTCGCTCCGTCCGCCCGAGCCGTACAAGGGCAAGGGCGTGAAGTACCAGGGCGAGGTGATCCGCCGCAAGGCGGGCAAGGCGGGCGGCAAGTAAGCCGCCCGGCCCCCACCGGCTGATCATCGCATAGTCAACGAAGAGAGACAACGGAAATGGCGAGAGCACGGATCCGGACCCGCACGCGCGAGGACAAGCGCCTGCGCCGCCACCGCAGGGTGCGCGGCAAGGTCCATGGAACAGAGCAGCGCCCGCGGCTGGTGGTGCACCGCTCGATCAACCACCTGGAAGCCCAGGTGATCGACGACGTGGCGGGCCGCACCCTCGTGGGGCTGTCGACCAACGCGCCCGACCTGCGCGGCAAGCGGGCCGAGCAGACCAAGACCGACGCGAGCCGCGAGCTGGGCAAGGCCCTGGCCGAGAAGGCGAAGGCCGCCGGCGTGACCGCCGTGGTGTTCGACCGCGGCGGCTACCTCTACCACGGCCGCGTGAAGGCCTTCGCCGAGGGCGCCCGCGAGGGCGGCCTCGAGTTCTGAGGAGAGATCGACAATGGCTGAGAACAGAGGCGGCGGCGGACGTCCCGGCGGCGGGCGTCCCGGCGGCCCCGGCGGCCCCGGCGGCGGGCGCGGGCGTGGGCCCGGCGGCGGCGACCAGCCCGGCGGCGGCGACCGCGAGGGCCGTGGCCGCGGGCGCGGCCGCGACGGGCGCGGCGGCGGCAACCGCGACGACCGGCAGGGAAGCGACCTGAAGGAGAACGTGATCCACATCAACCGCGTGGCCAAGGTGGTGAAGGGCGGCCGGCGGTTCAGCTTCACCGCGCTCGTCGCCGTGGGCGACCAGGCGGGCAAGGTGGGGATCGGCACCGGCAAGGCCAACGAGGTCTCCGAGGCCGTGCGCAAGGCGCTGGAGCAGGCCCGCCGCGGGCTGGTCCGCATCCCGCTGCGCCAGGGCACGGTGCCGCACGACATCATCGGCGAGAGCGGCGCGGGCCGCGTGCTGCTGCGCCCCGCGGCGCCCGGCACCGGCGTGATCGCCGGCGGCGCGGTGCGCGCGGTGCTCGAGTGCGTGGGGGTGCACGACATCCTCACCAAGAGCCTGGGGAGCAACAACCCGTTCAACATGGTGCTGGCCACCATGGACGCGCTCACCAACCTGACCACGCGCGAGCAGCTGGCGCGCGAGCGCGGGGTGCCGGTGGAGGCGCTGGGAGGTGCTCGTGGCTAGGATCAAGATCACGCAGACCAAGAGCGGCGTGGGCGCCCCCGAGAAGCATCGCAAGACGCTCCAGGCGCTCGGCCTCAAGCACCAGCGGTCGGTCGTGCAGGACGACAACGACGCGATCCGCGGGATGATCTTCCAGGTCCGCCACCTGGTGAAGGTGGAACAGACCGAAGGGCAGGTGGAAAATGGCTGACCTGAGCAACCTGTCCCGTCCCGAGGGGTCGCACCGCGACACCAAGCGCCTGGGCCGCGGCCCCGGCACGGGAACGGGCAAGACGGCGGGGAAGGGGCACAAGGGCTCCAAGGCGCGCGCGGGGCACCACGGCCCGGGCGGCGGCAAGCCCCACTTCGAGGGCGGCCAGATGCCGCTGCACCGGCGGCTGCCGAAGCGCGGCTTCACCCCGCTCAACCGCACCGAGTACCAGGTGATCAACCTGTGGCAGCTCGAGGCGCTGGCCGAGGGCGACGTGAGCCCGGAGACGCTCAAGGCGCACGGCCTGATCGGCCACGCCGGGCGCCCCGTGAAGGTGCTGGGCACCGGCGACCTCACCCGCAAGGTGAACGTCTCGGCGCACCGCTTCAGCAAGACGGCCCGCGAGAAGATCGAGGGCCTGGGTGGCTCCGTGCAGGAGATCGGCTGACATGGCGAATCCCGTCGCGAACCTGTTCCGCATCCCGGAGCTGAAGGAGAAGATCCTCTTCACGCTCCTGTGCCTGGTGGTGTACCGCCTCGGCGCGCACGTGACGGCGCCGTGGATCGACCGGGTGGCGCTCGCGGAGTATGCCGGGAGCCTCAGCAACACCGCGTTCGGGATCTACGACATGTTCGTCGGGGGCGGGCTGTCGAAGGCGACGGTCTTCGCCCTGGGGATCATGCCCTACATCTCCGCCAGCATCATGTTCCAGCTGCTGGCCACCGTCGTCCCGAGCATCGAGAAGATGCAGAAGGAGGGCGAGGAGGGGCGCAAGAAGCTCACGCAGTACACGCGCTACGCCACGGTGGTGCTGGCCGTCTTCCAGGCGTACGGCTACGCCATGTTCCTGGAGACGCAGGTGCCGGGCGCGGTGGCCAACCCGGGGTGGGGCTTCCGGATCACCATGATCCTGACGCTCACCACGGGCGCCGTGTTCATCATGTGGCTGGGCGAGCAGATCACGGAGCGGGGCATCGGGAACGGCATGAGCCTGATGATCTTCTTCTCGATCCTCGAGGGCCTGGTGCCCGGGCTCTGGATCACCGGGCAGCAGGTCGCCAACGGCGACATCAAGCCCTTCGGGGTGGTGGTGGTGGTGGTGAGCATGACCGCGGTGATCGCGGGGACGGTGGCGATCACCATGGCCATGCGGAAGATCCCGGTGCAGATCCCGCAGAAGGTGATGGGGCGGGGGCGCATCCGGCAGGGGCAGAAGAGCTTCATCCCGCTGCGCGTGAACATGGCGGGGGTGATGCCGATCATCTTCGCGCAGTCGATCATGATCCTGCCGTCGACGGTGGCCGCCTTCTCGCCGCGCAACTCGGGGCTGCAGGAGTTCGCGCGGTGGTTCGACGTCTACACGTGGCCGTACTACATCACGTTCACGCTGCTGATCATCTTCTTCACGTACTTCTACACCGCGATCATCTACAACCCGGTGGACATC
>DASQLJ010000014.1:0-11120 GCA_035630095.1 Longimicrobium sp. | reverse complement strand
CCCCGCCTCCACCCGCGGCGAGAAGCGGCGCCACAGGCCGATCGTGGGCGAAGAGTTGACCTGCACGGAGAGCGAGTTGAGGTGCGTGCCGTCGCCACCGCCCGTGGCGTCGATGTCCTGCGCGGCAGCGGCGCCGGCGGCGAGCAGGGAGGCGGCGACGGCAAGGGTGATGGACGCGCGGAGTCTCATCGGGTGCTCCTTGTCTCGAGATCGGGCTGAGGGATCGGGCGCGTCGCACCTTCGGGCGTGAAGGCGGTCCGGGCCGTGGCGGGAAGGTATGATCCCCCGTCAACGCCGCGAAATCCCGCCAATGCACCTCTAACCCTTTCCTGACGAAAGGCTAACCTCCTCCTGACGCGGCGGCGGTCTACGGCGCGGCGATCCTTCGGCGCCGGAAGGGGACGGGTTGCGCGCGGGCGCGGATGGTATACATTGGATGGTGCATCCCCCTGCGGGTGCCGAGGATGGATTTGCGCGACAGCTTGCGACCTCGTTAAAAAACGCTAAAGAGTCGGGAAAGTCCGGGAACCTGAACATCCGGGCGACCTTCCCCCGCACTCCGAACGAGTCGCGGGGGCTTTTTGCATCCGTGTGAACCGATGGCCGACGTGCAATCTCCGTATCTGGCTGTGCTCCGCGAGCGCGTTCTCGTCTTCGACGGCGCGATGGGCACCTCCATCCAGCGCTACGACCTCACGCCGAGGGACTTCGGCGGCGAGCGGCTGGAGGGGTGCAACGACTACCTGGTGATCACCCGGCCCGACGTGATCGAGGAGATCCACGCGGGCTACATGGAGGCTGGGTGCGACGTGCTGGAGACGGACACCTTCCGCTCCAACCGCATCACCCTGCGCGAGTACGGGCTGCACGACCAGGTGCGCGAGATCAACGTGGCCGCCGCCTCGCTCGCCCGCCGCGTGGCCGACCGCTTCGAGGCGGCCGACGGGCGCAGGCGCTTCGTGGCCGGCTCCATCGGCCCCAGCGGCTTCCTCCCCTCCGCGTCCGACCCGACGCTGGGGAACATCACCCTCCCCGAGCTCGTCCCCGTGTTCGCCGAGCAGGCGCGCGCGCTGATCGAGGGCGGGGTGGACGTGCTGCTGATCGAGACCAGCCAGGACATCCTCGAGGTGAAGGGCGCCGTCTTCGGCTGCCGCGAGGCGATCGCCGAGGCGGGCCGCCCCGTGGCGCTGCAGGTGCAGGTGACGCTCGACACCAGCGGCCGCATGCTGCTGGGCACCGACATCGGCGCGGCGATGGTGACCATCGAAGCGCTGCGGGCCGACGTGATCGGCCTCAACTGCTCGACGGGCCCCGAGCACATGCGGCAGGCGGTGCGCTTCCTGGGCGAGAACAGCCGTCTCCCCATCTCGTGCATCCCCAACGCCGGCATCCCGCACAACGAGGGCGGCTGCGCGGTCTACCCGCTGCAGGCCGACCCCTTCGCGGCGCAGATGCGGGAGTTCGTGGAGGACTTCGGCGTCTCCGTGGTCGGCGGCTGCTGCGGCACCGACGCCACGCACATCCGCACGCTGGTGGACGCGGTGCGCGGGCTGAAGCCGAAGGCGCGCGAGGTGGAATACGTCCCCCGCCTCTCCTCCGGCATCCGCGCCACCGACCTGATCCAGGTCCCCGCGCCGACCATGATCGGCGAGCGGGTGAACGCGCAGGGGAGCCGCAAGGTGAAGCGGCTGCTGCTGAACGACGACTACGACGGCATCCTGGACGTGGCCCGCGAGCAGACCGAGAGCGGCGCGCACGTGCTGGACGTCTGCGTCGCCCTGACGGAGCGGCAGGACGAGGCCGAGCAGATGCGCACCGTGGTCAAGCTCCTCTCGCAGGGGGTGGACGCGCCGCTCTGCTTCGACAGCACCGAGGCCGACGTGCTGAAGGCGGCGCTGGAGCAGAGCCCCGGGCGCCCCGTGGTCAACTCCATCAACATGGAGAACGGCCGCGAGCGGATCGACGCCGTGCTCCCGCTGGTGGCCGCGCACGGCGCCGCCGTCGTCGCCCTCACCATCGACCGCGACGAGGGCGGGATGGCGAAGACGGCGGAGCTCAAGCTGAAGGTGGCGAAGAAGATCCACGACATCGCGGTGCACGAGTACGGCCTCGCGCCCGACGCGCTGATCTTCGACGCGCTCACCTTCACCCTCTCCACCGGCGACGAGGAGTTCCGCCGCAGCGCGCTGGAGACGATCGAGGGGATCCGCGCCATCAAGCGCGAGCTCCCCGGCGTCCTCACGACGCTCGGCGTCTCCAACGTCTCCTTCGGCCTGCAGCCGCACGCGCGCACGGTGCTCAACTCCGTCTTCCTGCACCACTGCGTGGAGGCGGGGCTCGACACGGGGATCATCAACCCCGCGCACGTGAAGCCGTACTTCGAGATCGACGCGGAAGACCGCAAGCTGGCCGACGACCTGATCTTCGACCGGCGCACGGAGTCGCACGACCCGTTGGCGGCCTACATCGCGCGCTTCGAGAACGCCGCGGTGGAGCAGGAGCAGGCGGGCGACCCGACGGCGGAGATGACGCCGGAAGCGGCGCTGCACTGGAAGATCCTGCACCGCAAGAAGGACGGGGTGGAGGAGTGGATCGACCGCGCGGTGGAGAAGCTGGGCGCCGTCCCCGTGCTGAACGAGGTGCTCCTCCCGGCGATGAAGGAGGTGGGCGACCGCTTCGGCGCCGGCGAGCTGATCCTCCCCTTCGTGCTCCAGAGCGCCGAGGTGATGAAGAAGGCGGTGGCGCGGCTGGAGAACTACCTCGAGAAGGCCGAGGGGCAGACCAAGGGGAAGGTGGTGCTGGCCACCGTGTACGGCGACGTGCACGACATCGGCAAGTCGCTGGTCAACACCATCCTCACCAACAACGGCTACACGGTGTTCGACCTGGGGAAGCAGGTTCCGGTGAACACCATCATCGAGAAGGCCGACGAGGTGGGGGCGGACGCCATCGGCCTCTCCGCGCTCCTCGTCAGCACGTCGAAGCAGATGCCGCTCTGCGCGCAGGAGCTGTTCAAGCGCGGCAAGGCGTACCCGATCCTGGTGGGCGGCGCGGCGATCAACCCGAGCTTCGTGCGCGCCGCGGCGCTGGTGGAGGAGGGGAAGCCGTACCCGTCTGGGATGTTCTACTGCAAGGACGCCTTCGAGGGGCTGTCGGTGATGGACCGGCTGATGGACGACGGCCGCGACGCGTGGGTGCGGGAGTACAACGAGACCATGCTGCGCCGCAGCGCCGAGTACGCCGCCAGCCGCGCGAAGGCCAAGGAGCTGCGCCCCGGCTCGCGCGAGGACCCCGTCGTTCCCGAGGCGGACGTCCCCGCGCCGCCGTTCTGGGGGTGGAAGGTGCTCGACCAGATCCCCGTGGACGACGTGGTGGCGTGCATCGACCGCAACACGCTGTACCGGATGCAGTGGGGCGCCAAGAACCTGAAGGGCGAGGAGTGGGACAGGCTGGTGCGGGAGGACTTCGAGCCGCGGCTGAAGCGCTACACGCTGGAGGCGCGCACGCAGGGGTGGCTACGCCCGCGCGCCATCTACGGCTACTTCCCCGTGGGCCGCGACGGCGACGACGTGATCGTCTTCGACCCCGCCGACCGGGCGAAGGAGATCGGCCGCTTCTCGTTCCCGCGGCAGGAAGACCGCGAGCGGCTGTCGCTGGCCGACTACTTCCGCCCGCTGAACGGCGCCGGCCCGCAGGACGTGATCGCGCTGCAGGTGGTGACCAGCGGCGACCGCGCCGCCGACTTCATCGCGAAGCGCAACGCCGGCGGCGACTACACCGAAGGCTACTTCCTGCACGGCTTCAGCGTGCAGACGGCGGAGGGCGCGGCGGAATACGTGAACCGCCGCGTGCGCAGCGAGCTGGGGATCGACGATCCGCGCGGCCTGCGCTACAGCTGGGGCTACCCGGCGTGCCCCGACATCGAGCAGCACGAGGTGCTCTTCAACATCCTGCCGGTGAAGGAGACCATCGGCGTGGGGCTGACCAGCGCCTGGCAGCTCGACCCCGAGCAGAGCACCGCCGCGCTGGTCGTGCACCACCCCGCGGCGAAGTACTTCTCGCCGACCTGAGGCCCTCTCCCCGACCCCCTCCCCCAAAACAGCCTGGAAAAACAGCCTGGGGGAGGGGGAGACGACACCGCGAGGTCGGCGCGGTCGCGCGGGGCGGAGATCGAGATCAGGCGTGAAGGCGGCGGACGTTCTGCCGGCCACGATGGAGCTGTGGAGTGAGCCGGACGGTGCAGGGCGAGGCGACCACCCTCCCCCCAGGTTGTTTTGGGGGGAGGGTACCGCGAAGCGGGGGAGGGGGGCCTGCGGTGCCGGCGAAGCGCATCTACGGTCGGAGCGCGCCGGCGATGGGATACGCTCCACCCCCAAGCCGGCTCGGCGTCAATCCTGCAGCGGGGTGGGCCGTTCACGTCGCCGACCCACCGCCACACGCGCGCCGCGCAGGAGGACGCCATCCCCAAGCCGTACACCGAGATCGACCGCGCGCTCAACACGCACAAGCCGCGGTCGCGCCAGGTGAGCGCCGCAATCCTGGCCGTGGGGCTGATCGCGCTGCTGGTGGCGCTGTACCTGGCCCCCGACCGGCAGCGCCGGCGCAAGGCGGCCGACCTGGCGCTGGGCGCCGACTCGGGCGCTGTGCTGCGCACGCTCGGGGCGCGCCCCACGCGCTGCCCCACCGGCGCGATGGAGCACCTGGGGCCGCAGATCTCGGGGCTTTCCGGCGCGCAGCAGGACTCGGCGCTGGCGGGGCTGCGGCGCGGGACGGCGGTGCGCTGGATCTACCCCGGCCGGCACGGCTGCACGCCGGCCAGGGGCGAGACGGAGGTGGGGCTCGACCCCGCCGGGCGGGTGTTCTGGGTGCTTCCCGAGGCCGAGGGCGGCGACGTGAAGATCCCCGACTCCCTGCAGTACTGAGCGCGCCAGGGTGGCGCGCGACCGAAACTCCTTCGCACGCCACGAGATGCGCGACTTTCGCGAGCTGCTGGCCGACGGGCGCCCGCACCTGTTCGACGGTGCCATGGGCACCATGCTGTACGGCAAGGGCGTCTACATCAACCGCTGCTACGACGAGCTGAGCCTCAGCCAGCCCGACCTGGTGCGCGACGTCCACCGTGCCTACGTGAAGGCCGGCGCCGAGATCCTGGAGACCAACAGCTACGGCGCCAACCGCCCCAAGCTGGCCCGCCACGGCCTGGAAGACCGGCTGGAGGAGATCAACGCGCGCGCCGCCCAGGTCGCCCGCCAGGCCGCCGGCGAGCGCGCCTTCGTGGCCGGCGCGATGGGGCCGCTGGGGATGCGCATCGAGCCGTACGGCCCCACCTCCGTCAGCGAAGCCCGGGGCTTCTTCCGCGAGCAGGCGGCGGCGCTGGCGTCGGGCGGGGTGGACCTGTTCATCCTGGAGACCTTCAGCGACCTCGACGAGATCGAGCAGGCGCTGCTGGGCGTGCGCGACGCGTCGGACCTGCCGGTGGTGGCGCAGATGGTGATCCGCGAGGACGGGCGCACGGCGTACGGCACCGACGCCGCCGCGCTCGCCGAGCGGCTGGACGAGTGGGGCGCCGACGTGGTGGGCCTCAACTGCTCGGTGGGCCCCAGCGCCATGCTCAACGCCGCCGACCGGCTCCTCTCCGCCACGCGGAAGCCGCTGTCGATGCAGCCCAACGCCGGGCTCCCGCGCGACGTGGACGGGCGCACCATCTACATGGCCAGCCCCGAGTACATGGCCACCTACGCGGCGCGGATGATCCGCCGCGGCGTGCGCTTCGTGGGCGGCTGCTGCGGCACCACGCCGGAGCATATCGCGCAGATCGCGGGCGCGCTGCGCATGCTCTCGCCCGCGCAGGAGCCGCGCGTCTTCGCGTCGCCGGCGGAGGCGGACGGGACGGAGATGCAGCCGCCGCCGCTGGCCGAGCGCAGCGCGTGGGGCGCCAAGCTGGCCCGCGGCGAGTTCCTGACCACGGTGGAGATCGTCCCCCCGCGCGGCAGCAACCCCGAGCCGATGCTGGAGGGGGTGCGGCTGCTGAAGGCGGCGGGGGTGGACGGCGTGAACGTGCCCGACGGCCCCCGCGCGCAGAGCCGGATGGGCGCGCTGGCCACGGCGCTGCTGATCCACCAGCGGGTGGGGATCGAGCCGGTGATCCACTACTGCTGCCGCGACCGCAACCTGCTGGGGATGCTCAGCGACCTCCTCGGCGCGCAGGCGCTGGGGCTGCGCAACATGCTCTTCGTCACCGGCGACCCGCCCAAGATGGGCCCGTATCCCGACGCCACGGCGGTGTTCGACATCGACAGCATCGGGCTGACCAACCTGGCGGCGCGGTTGAACCGAGGCCTCGACCCCGGCGGCAACGTGCTGGGCGAGCCCACCTCGTTCGTCCTGGGCGTGGGCGTGAACCCGGGCGCCGAGGACTTCGAGCACGAGATGCGGCGCTTCTACTGGAAGGTGGACGCGGGCGCGGAGTACTGCATCACCCAGCCGGTGTTCGACCTGCGCCAGCTCGAGCGCTTCGTGAACCACATCGAGCGCGAGGGGATGCGCATCCCGGTCGTCGCGGGGATCTGGCCGCTCGTGTCCGCACGCAACGCCGAGTTCCTGGCCAACGAGGTCCCCGGCGTGGTGGTGCCCGACGAGGTGATGGACCGCATGCGCCGCGCGAGCGCCGAGGGGAAGGAGCGCGGCACGGAGGAAGGCACCCTCATCGCCCGCGACATGCTGCGCGACGCGATGGGGATGATCCAGGGCGTGCAGGTGAGCGCCCCCTTCGGCCGCGTCCCCCTCGCGCTCAAGGTGTTCGACGTGCTCCCCGGCTGGGAGCCGGCCGAGGAGGGGGAGCCTGAGCTCCGCGCGGCGGCGGCGGGAGCGTAGAGGCGTTTATCGGATGAAAAACAACGAGGGCGCCCGACTATAGGGCGCCCTCGTTCGTTTTCGATCCTTCAGCGCGTCTTCGACTGGCCTCGTCAGACGTCGCCCACCCCATCCCCATCCACATCGCCGCACACGCCACGGATATCTTGCAGCGAAACCGTTTTCCCGGTGAACAGCGAGAATCTATTGGACACAACCAGGTAGTACTTCTTGAACCCTCGCACCGGCAGGTCCAGCGTGACGGCGCTCGTCCGGCGTTCGTGAAGATAGGTGTTAACACCGTTCCCGTTCTGGAAATTCACGAATCCATCCTGGTCGGTCACGAACATCTCGACGTCGTGGCTTCCTCCGTCGGTCACCTGGATATGACCACGAAGCCGGCACGCTCTGTTGTCAGTCAACTCGAACGGATACCAGGAATACCCCCCTGCGTTGAGGCGCTGGTAGGGCTCGTCGGCAATCTGAAGTGCAAACGGCGGAGGTGGCGGAGGCGGGGGCGGGGGCGGCAACAATCGCTTGGTGAGCTCGCCGACTGCGTCCCCGGACTGCGGGAGATTGGCGTAGATCGCGGCGAGGGCGATACCGCCACCGAGGACCAGCACTGTGATCACGGCCAGAGCTGAATGCCACAGGTTGGTAGTGGGCTCCTCCCGGATGCGCTGTTCCCGGCCGCAGAAACGGCAGATCAGCGCCGCAAACTGAATCTCCTCGGCGCAGAAACGGCAATGCCTGGTCATTGTGATGCGGGGAGGCGGGGGAAAAACGGGGAAGGGCAGGCCGGGAAGATTGTCTGCATGCCCCCGCTTCGCAAGAACCAAGCATACTGGGTTGAATCAAAGGGCGCCCGGAGATCCGGGCGCCCCCCGTTGCTTCTACCAGTACCACGACGCATCCCGCACCACACGGTTGGTGAAGTCCTCCCATAGATCGCGCCGGAGCAGCGCGGTATCTCGGTGGCGGACGCGGCGGTTCAGCATGTTGCGGAACCAGCGCGGAGGAGTGCCGTCGCTGAAACGCACCGCACGGCTGCGGCGGTCGCGCACCACGCGCCCATGCCGTTCGACCCACTTCTTCTTCTGGTTCAATCGCGCCTCCGGGTAACGGTGTTACCCGAAGGGGAGCCTCCAGCGCAGCAGGGTGATCATCGGCCGTTTCTCTCCGCGAGAGATGGGTTCTTCTGCGGTCCACGAAGCGAATCTGTGGAAGTCGGTCTGGATCCGGAAGAGGGGGAGTCACAAGGCAGATCGGTACGCGCCAGCGGTGCGCCAGCCCATGTCAACCGGTAGCCCGACAGGCGCGACGGACAGTCGATTGAGCCATGGGACTGCCGCTGAACCAGCCCGACGCCTCGGCTCACTCCGCCAGCCACTCCCGGATTCGCTCGTACACGTCCGGGCGGTGGAGCAGGTCGAAGTGGCCGGTGCGGTAGGCGATCCAGCGGCGCTGGGCGGGGAAGGGGAGCGCGCGGTGCGGCTCCACGTGCTCGCCCAGCGCGCTGTGCACCGGCACCAGCCCGTCGCCGAACACGCGGTCGCGCAGGTCGGCGCTGCGGCGGCCGCGCGTGGCGGCCACCGTGTAGCACTCGGCCGACGCGGGGAGCGGGACGACGACGCGCGTGTCGCCAGTGCGCTCGAAGCGGTCGCGGCCGTGCCAGTCCTCGTCGAGCAGGCTGCCGTGGCGCAGGTCGGTGATGCCGGCGCTGCGCATCTTTCCCAGCTTGGCGAAGGGGCCGGCGTAGGGCACCGCGGCCAGCGCCGTCTCGAAGGCGTTGCCGCCGCGCTCCAGCGGCGAGCCGTGGTGCGGCGTGGCCAGGAAGACCAGCTTGCGCAGCATCGCCGGCCAGCCGTGCCCGGCCTCCGTCGCGTAGTGGACCGCGCTGCGCGCGACCATCCCCCCCATGCTGTGCGCAACGATCGCCAGCCGCTCCACCGGCACCGGCCACGCGCGCACCAGCGCCTCCAGCTGCCCGGCGAGCTCGCGGCCGTTCCGGGAGATGTGGAGGCCGGTGTTGTAGTGCAGGTACACGGGCGTGTAGCCCAGGTCGCGCGCCAGGGCGGCGCCGTGGTCTCCGGTGCCCAGCAGGTCCCACTGCAGGTCGTTCATGCACAGGCCGTGGATCAGCACCACCACGCGCCCCGTGGCGCCGGGGATCGCCTCGGCGAGCGCGGCGGGCTCCAGCGGCAGCGTGCGCCCGCCGCGGCGCAGCACCATGGGGATCGCCAGGGCGTTGCCGGATTCCGCCAGGTGGTCGCCCAGCACGCCGTTGACCACCGCGCGCACCGCCGCCTCGCGCCGCGCGTCGGTGAGCGCCACGCGGCGCTGGCGGCCGCCCAGCAGCCGCAGCAGCCCCACGGTGCTGTGCGTCACCAGCCGGATGCCGCGGTAGACGAAGCCGGTGATCCCGCGCGTCCGCGCCCGCTCGCCGCGCCGGCGCCAGCGCGGCCGGGAGATGCGGGCGTGCACGTCTTCCGCCAGCTCCGTCGCCTGCTCCACGCCGCGCGCCGCGAGCAGCGCGGTGGCGATCGCCGCGTCGTATCGTCCGCCGTCGTTGGGTAGATCGTCCATCCTGGTGCGCGGCTGGGGGGATGCGGCGGTTGACCATTGACCGCAGGGTCAATATCTTCCAATGTACCCGGTGCGGCCCGCCGGGTCAATCGTTCCGCCGCCCCGAACCCGGAAGCTCGATGCCCGTATCCCGCCCGTCCGCGCCGCAGGCGCCAGCCGCCGCGGCCGACGACGAGTTCCACGACGACATCATCTACCCGCAGGCGATCCCCTTCGTCTTGGTCCACCTGGCGTGCCTGGGCGCGTTCTGGAGCGGGGTGACGGTGAACGCGCTGATCCTGTGCCTGGTGCTGTACGTGGTGCGGATGTTCGGCGTGACGGCGGGGTACCACCGCTACTTCTCGCACCGCTCGTTCAAGACCAGCCGCGTGGGGCAGTTCGTCCTCGCGTGGCTGGCGCAGAGCTCGGCGCAGCGCGGGGCGCTGTGGTGGGCGGCCGTGCACCGCCACCACCACCGGCACTCCGACACGGAAGAGGACGTGCACTCGCCGCGGATGCGCGGGTTCTTCTACTCGCACGTGGGGTGGGTCTTCGACCGGAAGAACGCGGAGACGGAGATGGACGCGGTGCCCGACCTGGCCAGGCACCGCGAGCTGGTGTGGCTGGAGCGCTGGCCGCTGGTGCCGGCGGTGGTGCTCGGCGTCGCCTGCTTCGCGTTCGGGGGATGGCCGGGGCTGGTCGTGGGCTTCTTCTGGAGCACGGTGCTGCTGTACCACGGCACCTTCTTCATCAACTCGCTGGCGCACGTGCACGGCAGGCAGCGCTACGTGACGGGCGACGACAGCCGCAACAACTGGTGGCTGGCGGTGATCACCCTGGGCGAGGGATGGCACAACAACCACCACGCCTACCAGCGCAGCACGCGCCAGGGTTTCCGCTGGTACGAGTTCGACCCCACCTTCTACGTGCTGAAGGCGCTGAGCTGGGTGGGCGTGGTGTGGGAGCTGGGCGAGCCGCCGGTGGAGGTGGTGCGCAACGAGCGCCGCCTGGGCGCGGCCGCGGTGGAGAAGGTCGCCCGCCAGCTCGCCGCCGCCTTCCCCGCAGACCGCATCGCCGCGCAGGTGCACCTGGCGCTGGTCGGCGCGACGCACATGGACGACGTGCGCGCCGCGCTCCGCAACGCGCAGTCGCAGGCCGCCACCGCGCTCGCCGCCGTGCATCTCCCCGAACTGCCGACGTTCGAGGAGGTGCGGCAGTACGCCGAGCGCACCCTGGCCCGCACCCCCAGCCTGGACCAGATCGCCGAGCGCGCCCGCGAACTGGTGGTGGAGGCCGTCTGCGCGCGCCTCGCCGAGCGCCTCAGCCCGGCATGATCGGCCGCGCCGTACGGCAACTCGGCGGATCAAACGCGGCGGGGGTGCCGGCCCTGGTGGGCGGCACCCCCGCTGTGTTTGATCCGCCTGAGGTTGCGGTTCTATCGTGGGGAATTTGCGGCTGAAGCCGCGGCTACAACGGCACGCAGTCCGCCTGCGCGGACTTCTCGCTCATCCCGATGCCGTGTGTCGTTTGCAGTTGATGTCCGCGAAGGCGGACAGTGTGCCGTTGTAGCGGCGAGGCGGCGAGTTTACTCGCATATTGGCGAAATATCTCGCATATCTCGCCTAATCTCGCAATCGCGCGGTCAAATCGCCCGATCCATCCCCATCCCCATGGACCCGATGCCCGGACGCAAGGTACCCGAA
>DASQLJ010000013.1:0-2399 GCA_035630095.1 Longimicrobium sp. | reverse complement strand
GTGGACGAGGCGGAGCGCGCGGACATCGATCCCTGGCTCCTGGCCGGGCTGGTGCGGCAGGAGTCGTCGTTCGATCCCGGCGCGAAGAGCCGGGTGGGGGCGCGCGGGCTGTCGCAGATCATGCCCGCCACGGGAAAGTGGCTGGCGAAGGGCGCCGGCGTGCGCAACTTCAGCCCCGAGCTGCTGGCCGTGCCCGAGATCAACCTGCGCATGGGCGCCCGCTACCTGCGCGACAACCTGCGGCGCTACCGCGGCGCGCGCGACCTGGCGCTGGCCGCCTACAACGCCGGCCCCGGCCGCGCCGACCGCTGGAAGCGCGAGCTGGGCCACGGCCGCGACGTGGACGCCTTCCGCGACCGCATCCCCTTCGCCGAGACGCGCGAGTACGTAAAGCTGGTGATCCGCAACGCCGAGCTGTACCGGCGCCTCTACGGCGAAGGCCGCTCGCCCGGGCTGGTGTCGCCGGACCGGTGACCCGGTGAGGGGGCGGCTTTCGCACCAGGAGAAACGATCCACGCCCGACGGGCGTGGATCGTTCGTGCATGGCCGGGTCGGTTTCGCCGCGGCGCGGCGGCAGGGCCGCCGGACCTGCGGACGCTAGCTCAGCTCAGGACGCCGCGGAAGACCTCGGCGATCGGACCGGTGATCAGGGGGGCGAGGATGGCGGCGGCGGGCTTGGCGTTCTCCAGCGCGGACAGCGCCACCAGGCCCCGGTCCTTGAGCCACTTCTCACGTTCGGCGGGGAGCGCCGCGGGCAGCGCCAGGTGCGCCAGCTCTCGCCCCATCACCTGCAGCATCAGCGCGCCGGGCACGTACACCACCGTCACCAGCACGAACGCGATCAGGCTCCGCGCGGTGACGGCGCTCGCGATCAGGCCGTCCACGCGCTCGCCGAGCTCCTTCTGCGCCGGGTCCAGGTAGCTGAGCGCCGTGTGGAAGACGGCGCTCTCGTTCGCCACGTAGATCACCAGCATGGCCGCGCCCACGTACAGCGCCAGGCGGAGCTGGCGGATGCGGCGGGCAACCTCGCGCGCCGCATCCTCCACCTCACCGATGTCGGGCTGGCTCCGCTCACGGGGCAGGAAGTAGATCGGCGCGCCGACCACCACCCCGCTCATCACCACGTAGAGCAGGGCCGTGCCCACGTGGATGGCATCGTCCGTACGGATGAACTCGAGCGCCACGTGGCGGTAGAGCAGGCTGAACGCGTTGCTCCAGTAATCGTCCCAGAACGCGATGAAAAGCACGTATCCCGCGATCGGCGCGAGCACGCTCGCGACCACCACCCACTGCACCTGCCGCCGGCCGATCTTTTCCTTCCGGCGCAGATCCGACGTCACCGCGACGATGATCGCCCATGCGAGCCCCGCCGCCATCAGGCACGCCAGCACGTCGAGGTAGGTGCTGTAGACCCACGTGAGCTGGGTCGCGTGCCGCGACGCGGCGACGGCCTCGCCGGTGAACGCCTCCGCCTCCATCTGCCGTGCCCACGCGCGGTAGAGATCCGCATCGCCCTTCAGCGCACTGACGTCCTGCGCCCCAGGCCCGGCCGCACGGCGCTCCAGCGCTTCGGCCTGCTGGACGTATGCCGCGGCCCGGGACCGGAACCGCGCGATGGTTGCCGGATCCGGCGCGCGCCGTTCGAACCGCCGGGCGTCGATCGCGGGGAGGCTGGAGACGAGGCTGTGGTTCAGCCCGAACCAGAGGTTCACCCCCAGCACCACGGCCATGATCGCCGCCACCACGGTCACCGGCATGTACGGCGACCAGGTGCGCGCCTCCGGCCGCGAGATGAAGCGCTCCAGGACGGTCCTCACGGTGTCCTCCTATTTCGGCGACCCGGCGGGTCGAACGCGTGGAATCTTTGGGTACAGCCGCATCGAAGAATGGATGGACGACAACGGTCGAAGTTCCAGCGGGGAGTTCACCACGCCCCTTCGTGTCCAGCGTCGCGAGTGGTTCATCGCGCCCGTATGTGGCAGGGCCTGAACCTGGGGGGATCTTGTCGGAGGAGCGGGAACCGGACGGCGGTGACCGCGCCGGATGTCATACGTTTCGCGAAAAGTTGGTGCCGGCGCGGTCTACGGAAGGGCTGGATGCGGGCGTGTCCCTCCGCTGCGCTCCGGGCCGGGCTTCGCGCGCCGTAGGCAACGATACCGCCGTTGCCAACGGCGCCGAGCCGCCGCCACGCCAAGGCCTCGCCGCGGATCCGAAGGATCGGCGCGGGCGCGCCGGCGTCTGAGCAACCGGGATGATGGTTGACACATCAGACCGGGAGGATGGTTGACACATCGAGGGCTTCCCCAGCCCTCACGAAGTTCCTTTTTTCAGCTTTTCGCTTTAGCCAAACCCATTGGGTTAGCCGGAAAAAGTGAAGGTGCGTACGTCCAGTCGCGTCA
>DASQLJ010000012.1:0-2181 GCA_035630095.1 Longimicrobium sp. | reverse complement strand
GGTCGGGGAAGTACTGCGCGACCGAGTTGACGACCACCAGGTCGAACCCCGCTCCCGCGTAGTCGTCCAGCCGGTCGGCCTCGCGCTCGGAGAGCGAGACCTGCGGCAGCCCCGCGGCGTGCCGGCGGACGTGCTCCAGCGCCACCCCCGAGAAGTCGGTCCCGTGGTAGGCCTTCGTGTGCGGCGCCACGCGGAAGAGCAGCAGCCCCGTCCCGCACCCGATCTCCAGCACGCGATCCGGCCGCAGCGCCAGGATGCGCTCCACGGTGCGGCCGACCCACTCGATCATCTCCTCGCGCGGGATCGGCTCGCCCGTGTAGCTGCTGTTCCAGCCCTTCAGCTGCAGGGTCGGATCTTCTTCCCCCTCGTCCTGGGCGTAGGTGTCGTCGAACAGCGTCTCCCAGGCGGTCACCTGCTCGACCGCGCTCTCCGCGACGTGCGGCAGCTCGACGGCGGCTTTCGGCACGACGTAGGCGACCAGGCGCCGCTCGCCGGGACGGTCCTCCCGCGCCAGGACGACGGCCTCCCGGACGCCAGGCTGCTCCCGCAGCGCAGCCTCCACCTCCGCCGGCTCGATGCGGAAGCCGCGCACCTTGACCTGTTCGTCCGTGCGGCCCAGGAACTCCAGCACCCCGTCCGGACGCCAGCGTGCACGGTCTCCCGTTCGGTAGGCGCGCTCGCCCTCCACGGAGATGAAGCGATCCGCGGTCAGTTCGGGCCGGCCCAGGTAGCCGCGCGCGATGCCGCCGCCCGAGATCCACAACTCCCCCGGGACGCCCAGGGGTGCGAGCTCGCCGCGGGGACCGCACACGCGCAGGCGGACGCCGGGGAGCGGGGATCCGAGCGGGTGCCCCTCGACGGCGCCCCTCACCGGGTGCGTGGAACAGATGATGGCCGCCTCGGTGGGACCGTACAGCACCACGGTCCTGGCGTCGGGGAAGACCTCGCGCATGTCCTCCAGCAGGTCGGGCGGCACCGAGTCCCCGCCCACCAGCAGGAGCCGCAGCGAGGGAAGCGTCCCCCCGCGGCGCGCGGCCTCCACGACCTGCCGCATCAGCGCCGGGACGGCGTGCAGCACGCTCACGTCTCCCACCGCCTCCACCAGCGTCTCCGGGTCCCGCGCGACCTCGTGCGCGACGATCCGCACCGCGCCTCCCGCCAGGAGCGGCGCGACCAGCTCCAGCAGCGAGATGTCGAACGCGGGCGAGGCGAGCGCCGCCACCACGTCACCCGGGGCGAAGCCGAGTGTTTCGAGGCTGGCACGCAGGGTGTGCGCGAGCTGCGCGTGCTCCACCATCACCGCCTTGGGTGTCCCCGTGGACCCCGACGTGTAGATCAGGTAGGCCAGGTCGCCAGGCAGGACTTCCGCCGTCGCCGCGCCGCCCTCCTCCGCTCCCTCCTGGGGAGTGGGAAGCCCGTCCAGCAGCACCACCTCCACCTCCCGCGCCGGCAGCAGCCCGGCCAGCGCCGGCTCGGTGACCACCAGCTCCGCGCCCGAGTCGCCGAGCAGGAAGGACAGCCGTTCCGCCGGATGGGTGGGATCGAGCGGCAGGTAGACGCCGCCCGCCTTCCACACGGCCAGCAGCGCCACGAGCACGCCTGGGCCGCGCTCCAGGCACACGGCGACCACCGTCCCGACCCCCACGCCGAGGCCGCGCAGGCGCCGGGCGAGGCGCTCGGCCCGCACGTCCAGCCCCGCGTAAGTGAGCGACTCCCCCGCGAACAGGACGGCCGGGGCCTCCGGCGTGCGGGCGGCCTGTGCCGCGAAGAGGCGGTGCACCGGAACGCCGCCCGCGTCCTCGCGGGCGGGACCGCTCCCGTACGCGAGGAGCGTCCGCGCCTCCTCGTCCGGCAGGATCGCCAGACGCGACAGGCGCTCCTCGGGCGAGGCGACGGCCGCGGCGAGCACGGCCCGGTACTGCGCCGCGAAGCGCTCCATGGTGGCGGCGTCGAACAGGTCGGTCCGGAAGCGCAGGTTCCCGACCAGCTCGTCGCCCACCTCCCCGAGGTCCAGCTCCAGGTCGAAGCGCACCGTCCGCGTCTCGCCCCCGAACGGCTCCAGCCGGACCCCGGCGATGCCGGGCCCCCCGCCGGCGTCCACGTTCTGGAGCTGGAACATCACCTGGAAGAGCGGCGTGTGCGACAGGCCCCGCTCCGGAGCGACCTCCTCCACCAGCCGCT
>DASQLJ010000011.1:0-3046 GCA_035630095.1 Longimicrobium sp. | reverse complement strand
ACCGGCGGCTGAAGCCGCAGCGCCGCAGCAACAACTACGAAAAGCCTCGCAAACTGCGCGAGGCTCGACTGCTCGGCGGCGGTATCCTGGCTCGACCTCCGCGGCCTCGTGTTTCCGCATTTCCGGAGTCGGCACAGCCGGCGGACGACCCAGGCCGCGCCGGGACACCTCGCGCGCCCCGGAGTCCTCAGTCGCGCCGAAGCCGGTAGTCCGCGAAGGCGGACTTCGTGTCGTTGTTGCAGCGAATTCATTCGCCCTTCCCACCACGTCCGGCAACCCGGCACCCGCAACAAGCGTAAGTCCTTCTGCCCGAACGGCATCGCAATGCTTGATACACCGCATCGCGCGGCGCGACGCAGCGGCCTCTCCCCGCCCCGCTGGCGCCCGATTTGCACCGCCGCACAGGCTCCCGGCGTGGGCTAGCGCCTTCGATCCCGCCACCTGCGAGAGTTTGGAGAATGATCACCAAACAGGATCTCGAACGGCTCATCAACCGTGAAGAAACCGGCCGTCCCGTGGTTTCCCTCTTTCTGGACATGTCGGTCAACCAGAACAACAAGCGCACGCACCAGGTCTTCCTCAGCCAGAAGCGCGCGCAGTTCCAGGAGCTCTCGGCGGAGTGGATGGCCGAGAACGAAGAGGGCGTGGAGACGCTGTGGGACCGCGTGCAGCGCTGGCTCACCTCCGACTACGTCGAGTCCAACGGCGGCGTGGTGATCTATGCCGAGGTGGGCGGCGACTGGTGGGAGGCGCTGCAGAGCCGCGCCCCGCTGCAGAACCGCCTGATCGTGGCGCCGCGGCCCGTGGTGGGGCCGCTGGCGCAGGTGCTGGAAGGGTACCGCCACTACGGCGTGGTGCTGCTCGACCGCGAGCACGTGCGCCTGCTCAGCGTGTACCAGGGCACCGTGCTCGACGAGGTGGAGCGCCGCGGCGACCCGATCCCCACGCCGCACGACGTGCAGGCCGGCGGCTACTCGCAGAGCCGCTACCAGCGCCGCAAGCTCGAGGAGACCAAGCACTTCTTCCGCGACTTCGCCGCCGAGCTCGCCGACTTCGTGCGCCGCTACCACCCCGACGACCTGGTGCTGCTGGGCACCGACGAGAACGTGTCGGCGTTCTCGGAGCACCTCCCCGACTCGCTCCTGCAGCGGGTGGTGCACACCGGGCCGATGTGGGTGGACGAGAACGCCTCGGCCGTGATCCGCCAGCTCGAGCCGCTGCTGCAGGCCGAGCTCGAGCGCACGCACCACGAGGTGGTGGCGCAGGTGCGCGACCGCGTGGTGCACGACTACATGGCCACCGCCGGCTTCCAGGGCACCCTCTCGGCGCTGCAGGAGGGCCGGGTGGACACGCTGGTGCTGGCCCGCGACCAGCGGCGCGAGGGGGTGCGCTGCGCCCAGTGCGGCTTCGTCTTCGCCCGTGAGCTCGAGAGCTGCCCCTACGACGGCTCCACCGCGCTGACGGACGTGGACGTGGTGGAGGAGATGGTGCGCATGGCCGAGGGCCAGGGCATCACCGTCGCCTACGCCGACGCCGGCGAGGTGGCCGACATGAAGGGCGCGGGGGCGCTGCTGCGCTACTAGCATTGGCGCGAAACGGCGCCTGGAGGTGCCCGGGGCCCGGAACGCGCCGCGTTTCGGGCCCCCGTTTGCGATGTACTTCTTGACAGCGCGCCCGGAGCGCCGCAACGTTCGACCCATCCCCAGAAAACAAACGCTCCCGCCCAGCAGCCGCACCGCCATGCCAGCAACCCTGGACACCGCGGCGCTCGACAGCGTCCGCGCCGACCTGGAAGCCGTAGACGGCGTCCGCCGCGCGTTCATCGAGGGCCCGCCGTACAGCGTCTACGTGATCGCGGACCGCGCCTCGGCGGGGCCCACCGAGATGCTGGTGCACGCGGTGCTGGTGCGCCACGGCCTGGGCGCCGCCGAGGCGCAGGTGCAGGTGTGCCACCTCTCCGCCCCCGAGGCGCGCCGCCGGGTGCGCTTCGTTTCGGTCACGATCGACACGCCGCGCATCGGGCGGTCGCAGGCCACGGTGGAGCTGGAGTGGGCCGGGCGGAGCGTGGTGGGCGAGGTGGAGGGCGAGACCGGCTACGCCATGGAGCTGCGGCTGGCCGCCATGGCCACCGCGGCCGCGCTCGACCAGCTGATGGCGGGGCGGGTGAAGTTCCAGATGGTGGGGATCAAGCCGTTCCGCGCCTTCGACGCCGACGTGGTCGTCGCCCTGCTGCGCAGCGACCTCGACGGCAAGTCGCTGATCGGCGCGGCGCTGGCGTCGGACGATCCGTACCGCGCGGCGAGCGTGGCGGTGCTGAACGCCACCAACCGCGTGCTGGGCAACTACCTGTCGAACGACGAGGGCGCGGCGGGATCCTGAGGCCGTGGGGTTTTGACGTACGTCGTTGTTACTGCGGGATTTGGGCGTGTTTGGCGCCTAGGCGCCAAAACGGGCTGCGCGCGCGGTAGGCAACGATACGACTGTTGCCAACCGCGCCGGGCCCGCGGCGGCCCGCCCGGGCGTCGTCTCGATGGAGAGTGCGGTGCGGGCGGGCCGCCGCGTTCCCGGCCCTCCGGGCGCGCATCCCTCACGCATCCGCGCGCCCCGACGGAGTTTATCGACGCGCCTGGGTCCGATCCGACCGCACGACGTCTTCGATTCGACAAGCTCCGCCACGGACCGCACGACAAAAGCAGCGCGCCCGCCCCTCGTCGTGAGGGGCGGGCGCGAATCGTTACGGCGGGCGGCGTGGGGTGTAGCGCCGCGTTACCGTGCGGGGAGGCGCTTGCGCATCACCGCGCGGGCGTAGCCGTTGTCGGGGTTGCCGCCGTTGCGCAGGATGCTGTCCACCCGCTCGGGGCCGCGGTTGTAGGCGAGCAGGGCCAGCTTCACGTTGCCGTCGTACTTCACGATCAGCGTCTTCAGGAAGCGGAAGCCCAGCCGCAGGTTGGTGTCGCGGTCGAACAGAGCCTCGCGGCTCACGTTGCGGCGGAAGTAGCGCGCGGTGCTGGGCATCAGCTGCGTGAGGCCCACCGCGCCCACCGGG
>DASQLJ010000010.1:0-2044 GCA_035630095.1 Longimicrobium sp. | reverse complement strand
AAGCAACGGGATGCACCTGCTGGGCGGGCGCATCGAGGGGAGCGGGGGCGTGGGGCTGGTGGTCACCACCACCGGGCCCGGGTTCGTATCCACCAGCCCGGTGCGCGTGGTGGGCGGCGCGAGCTACCCGGCCGAGATGGTGGTCAGCGCCTTGCCGCGCATCTACCCCCTCCCGGCCGACCAGGACAGCCTGCTGGGCAACGCGCGCGACACGCTGAGGGTCACCGGCGGCATCCTGCAGTCCTTCGCCTACCCCAGGCAGGCGCTGCCCTGGCACGTGACGGGCGACATCACCGTGCAGTACTACGGGATCCTGCGGCCGGGCCCGGGGGCTTCGTTCTACTTCGACCCGCTCGTGAGGCTGACGGCGACGAACGGAGGGCGCCTGGTGGTCCACGGAACGCCGGCGGCGCCCGTGGTCTTCACCGGCTCCAGCTGGCGCGGAATCACCGTCGACGGTACGCCGTCGCTCGGCAGCTACCTGACGAACGTACGCATCGAGCACTCGTTGGGCGTCGCAGCACTGGCAGGCGGCAGCCATACGCTCGTCATCGACAGCGCCGTGTTCCGTCAGAACGGAAGCGCCGCCTGGCTCTGGTCGGCCAACTCGCGGATCAGCCGCTCCCGCGTGGACTCCACGTGGGGCGCCAGTCCAGCCGTGTTGCTGACCGGGTACAACAGCAGCATCGAGAGCACCCTCATCCGCGCGTCGGCCGGACCAGGGCTGGGCGTCACGTACTCCGTCCAGGTGCTCTCGTGCGAGGTCCGCGATGGCGCGCAGGTCGGTATCATGGTGTGGGACGCGAGCGTCGAGGTGAACAACTGCAACCTCGTCAACAACGGGGGCGTGGGGATCTCGACGGACAGCCCCTCCACCGTCAACGTGGAAGGGAACTGGTGGGGCGACGCGGCCGGGCCCACGGGGCCGAGTGGGGACGGCGTCGGCGCCTCGCTCGACTACACGCCCTGGCGCACCACGCCGTACGTGCTGCCCTACGTGCCGTGAGCGGCGGAGAGGCGCATCGCTGCTACGGATGAAGAACGGGCGGCGAGCCGTGGTCCGGCCCGCCGCCCGTTTCCCTGGGCCCTCCTCGACCGCCGCGACCCGAACGTTCGGCTCGCGGCGCCCGCGTCACGGCTTGGGGGCGGTGGTCCACTTCTCGGGGATGAAGAGGTCGGGGGAGAGGGTCTCGTTCACCTTCACGTTCTGGTACTCCTCGTACTGCACCGTCTTGCCGTCGGCGCGGATGTCCACGCGCTCGGCCACCCAGCCGCCGGCGTGCGGCTTGTAGTCCTCGAAGCGCACGTCCATCACCTTGGTGCTGTCGCCGGGGAAGGGCTCCAGCGAGCGCACGTACAGCAGGTTCTCGGCGTCCACCCAGAACTCGCGGTGGCCGTTCACGTCGGCGCTCACCACGTACACGGGGCGGCCGTTCCAGCTGTCGGTGCGCAGGGTGCCGGGGAGGAAGCCCTCGGCGCGCAGGATCTCGGTGGAGCGCGCGACCGGCTGGGCGTACACGTCGAAGCCCAGCACCATCAGCGAGTTGCGCTGCGCGCGCCGCGCCGCCACGCGCCCGCCGCGCACCGCGTAGACGCTGTCGTTGGCGTAGATCACCCCGTTGTTCGCCTCGGGCGCGCCCATCTCGATCCTCAGGCGCCCCGGCATGGCCCCCCACTCGCGCCAGATGTCCACGCGCGTGGAGTCGTTGGGGAGGTACCGCGTGGTCTTCTGCGTGAACGAGAGGGTGCGGTACCAGCGCCCGGCGTAGCGGTCGTGCATGGCCGAGACGAGCTCATCGGGGGTGCGGATCTGCGCCGCGGCCGGGCGGGTGGCGGCGGGGGCGCAGGCGGCCGCGGCCAGCACCCCGGCGGCGGCCAGCATCAGGCGGGTTCGGATCATCGGGGGACCAGGTGCGTGTGGGTGGATTTGCGAAGCACGGCGCGTTCCGGATGCTACTCCCGCGAATCCTACCGGCGCGTGCGGGGTGATGACAAGTCTCCCGGCGCGAACCGCGCGTCGCACGCCCCCGGCCGGCGCGCGCCC
>DASQLJ010000009.1:0-3989 GCA_035630095.1 Longimicrobium sp. | reverse complement strand
GGACGGTTGTCCGCGGGGCTCCTTGCCGTCTTCCGATTCGACTCTTCGCCGGTGCGAGATCGAATGCGTCTCGCCCCCCGCCGACTCATACGGATCTCACGAGCTCCGTTCCGCGAGCGGATTGCGTGAGGGATTCGCGCCCGGAGGGCCGAGACGCCGGCGCGCCCGCGTCCGGGCCCGCGGGAACGAGCGGGGCCATGGCGCGACGGCGGCTCGGCGCCGTTGGCAACGGCGGTATCGTTGCCTACGGCGCGCGAAGCCCGGCCCGGAGCGCAGCGGAGGGACACGCCCGCATCCGGCTTTTCCGTCGACCGTCCGGGCACCGACGTTTTGGACTGCGTATCAGCGCCCGGCGGTGCGGATGCCGCCGCTGCCCAGGTAGTCGAGCAGGAGCGTGCTCATCATGCGGATGCCGATGGGGATGGCGGCGTCGTCGGCCTGGAAGGTGGGGGTGTGGTGATCACCCGAGGTGGTGCCGGGCTTCACCGTGCCCAGCCGGTAGAAGAAGCCGGGGACCGCGTTGGCGAAGAAGGCGAAGTCCTCGGCGCCGGTGGTGGGCGGCACGTCGGTGACGTTGGCCGCGCCCACCAGCCGCACCATCGTGGGCCGCATCCTGTCCGCCAGCTCTCGGTTGTTCACGGTCACCGGCGTGGTGCGCTGGTAGTCCATGTCGTAGGTGCCGCCGCCGGCCTTCACCACCCCGTCCAGGATGTCGCGCATGCGGCGCTCCACCTGGTCCTGCGTGGCGGGGCTGAAGGTGCGCACGGTGCCCATCAGCGTCACGTCCGACGGGATGATGTTGAAGCGCTCGCCGCCGCGCACCACGCCCACCGTGAGCACGCTGGGCTCGAACGGCGACAGGTTGCGCGAGCGGATCGTCTGCAGCGACAGGATCGCCTGCGCCGCCATCACCACCGGGTCGATGGCGAGCTGCGGCGACGCGCCGTGCGCCTGCCGCCCGTGGATGTTCACGATGAACCGGTCGGACGCCGCCATCGCCGGGCCCGGCGTGTACCCGACGCGCCCGGTCTCCATGTGCGCGAAGGTGTGCAGGCCGAACACCGCGGTGGGCCGGTGCCGGGCGAAGACGCCCTCGTCCATCATCAGCTTGGCGCCGCCCTGCTCGCCCGGAGGCGCGCCCTCCTCGGCGGGCTGGAAGATGAAGACGACCGTGCCGGGGATGCGCTCCCTCATCCCCGCCAGCACGCTGGCGACGCCCATCTGCACGGCGGTGTGCACGTCGTGGCCGCAGGCGTGGCTCACGTCCACCGTCTTGCCCATGTACTCGCCGGTGGCGGTGGACTTGAAGGGGTACGGCGTGTCCTCCTTCACCGGCAGCGCGTCCATGTCGGCGCGGACGGCGACCACGGGGCCGGGGCGGCCGCCGCGGAGCACGGCCACCACGCCGGTGTGCGCCACGCCGGTGTCCACCTGCATCCCCAGCGCGCGCAGGTGCGCGGCCACCACCCCGGCCGTGCGGATCTCGCGGTTGGAGAGCTCGGCGTGCCGGTGGAGGTCGTGCCGCACCTCCACCATCCGCGGTGCCACGCGCGCGGCGGCGGCGGTCACCGCCGCGTCCCACTCCTGCGCCGCGGCGGCGGCAGGGGCCAGCACCGCGCCCGTGACCGCGAGCGCGCGAACGACGAAAGGCTTCATCCGGGCCTCGGGATGTCTCTGGGAACGGTCGATCAGGGAGGATGGGGGAAGATGCGCGGCGGATGGGTGGGGCGTCAACATCGGTGGGCGGCGCAGGCGGGCAGGGCGATTGAAATCGCTGCAACAACCACACGAAGTCCGCCTTCGCGGACGACCGGCGCTCGCGCGGCCGAGGTGATGGGGCGCGCAAGAAACTTCGCAGCTCCCGATGCGACCTCAGCGTGAGACGAGGAGCCGGCGCGAAGCGCCCTCGGTCCCTCTCCCACGCTGTTCTAGCTGTTTGGGGGAGCGGGACAGTCGCGAAGCGGCAGGGAGAGGGGTCCGCGGGCGACAGGCGCATTGAGCCGCCGCCGCAATGGATATCGGAATGCGCCGACGCGTGAGGGATGCGCGCCCGGAGGGCCGGGACGTCGGCGGCGCGTCGAACGAGGGATTCGGAGAGACTGGACGGTGGCGCGCCGGCCGGTGGCCCGGAGCGCAGCGGAGGGACACGTCCTGAAACGCCGTATAGAAAGCCGATCGCGCCGAGAACCGTCGGGGAAAGCCGCAGAAGTGGACGATATGGGCCTACGGCAGGGCGCTGGGCTCGGGCTTGATGATGCCGCGCTCGATGGCGGCCTCGGCGGGGGTGGGGACCTCGTAGTACGGGTCGCCCATGCGCGCGGCGATGTCGCGGATGCTGTCGCTGAGAAGGTTGTACCGGCCAACCACCGCGTGGTTGCGTGCCAGCACCTCCTGCCACGCCGACAGCCTGGCGTTCCGCGCCGCCACGTGGTCGTTGTAGCGCTTCAGGTCGGCCCGGTAGCGCTCGTAGAGGCCGGTGGGGAGCGCCCCGTCGTGCGCGTGGTCGTCGTAGCGGCGCAGGATGCGCTGCTCCTGCTCCAGCGCCTCGTCGTCGGCCCGTAGCGCCGCCCGCATGCTGTCCGACGCCTGGCGCGTGCGCACGATCGTGGCGCCGGCGTCCACCAGCTCGGCGCGCATCTGCCGCACCTGGTCGCGCTCGGGCCCGTAGCGCACCCAGCGATACGCCGAATCCGACAGCTTCACGCCGATCACCACCAGCAGCACGAAGAAGAGCGGGTTGACGTACTTCATGGGCGAGCCGTGGAGGGGCGGAGCGGGCCTGCGGGCATGGTTGCCTCCGTGCGACGGGTCGGAAGACGGGGCCGACATTCTAAAATGCAGCCGTGGCGCGCTTTCGGCAACGCCGGTGCCGGCGGCGGCGGGGGTGCCGCGGACACCAGATGTTTGGCTGCGCGGCACGTATCGTGCATAAGTAGCGTGCACTCACGAAGGGCCCTAAATTATTGCAAATGGGCAACTTGGAACCAGAGGAGGGACGGAAATGCAGTCCACCCGGAAACGTCCACCACCCCCCTGGGAACGAGGCAGTCAGGTCCCCCGCCATCCGACGGGCCGCACGGCGCGCCGCTTTCCCGCGGCCGACGGGCACCCCGTGGCGCCGGGGCAGCGCTACCGCCGCGCGTTCGACGGCGCGGGTGACAGCCGCGTGAACGAGGGCGTGCGCCTGAACCGCCGCCGGGGCTCCGCCTTCGACCGCCTGCGCGCGCACCCGCTGCGCCACGGGATGATGGGGCTCGCGGTGGCCGGCACGGCCGCGCCGCTGGCGATGGCCCGCTACAGCCAGATGCGCGTGGACCCCGCGCACGAGCAGCAGGTGGGGATCATGCCCCGCGTGGTGCCGATCAACGACGCGGCGGTGGGCGCCGCGTGGCGCGCGGCCACCAACGCGGTGAGCGAGACCAAGACCACCGCCCGCGACACCGTGATCCAGGAGAAGCTCGAGCGCTACGGCGAGATGGGGCTGACCCGCGAGCTGGCCGAGAGCATCTACGACCTGGCTCTCCAGGAAGACATCGACCCGGACGTGGCGTTCGGGCTGGTGCGCACCGAGAGCGAGTTCAAGAACCACGCGACGAGCCACGTGGGCGCCGTGGGCCTGACGCAGCTAATGCCCGCCACCGCGCGCGGCATGCGCAAGGGCACCACCATCGCCGACCTGCGCAACCCGCAGATCAACCTCAGCATCGGCTTCAAGTTCCTGCGCGAGATGCTGAACCACTACGACGGCGACCGCGAGCTGGCGCTGCTGGCTTACAATCGCGGCCCCGGCAACGTGGACCGCATCCTGAAGCGCGGCGGCGACCCCGACAACGGGTACGCCAGGGCCGTGATCTCGGGCGAGGGCGTCCACAAGTAGGATCAGCCCCCGAGACCAAGGGAAGGCCGGACCGGCAGCGCTGCCGGTCCGGCCTTTTTTGCGTCCGCCAACTCCGCTGACCGGCGGCTGAAGCCGCAGCAACAACTACGAA
>DASQLJ010000008.1:0-9859 GCA_035630095.1 Longimicrobium sp. | reverse complement strand
AGCTGTACGTGGGCGGCGACGGGGTGGGGCGCGGCTACCTGCGCCGCCCCGCGCTCACCGCCGGGCGCTTCGTCCCGCACCCGCTCTCGACGACGCCCGGCGCCCGCCTCTACCGCACCGGCGACCGCGTGCGCTGGGGCGAGGACGGGACGATCGAGTTCCTGGGGCGGATCGACACGCAGGTGAAGGTGCGCGGCTTCCGCATCGAGCCGGCGGAGATCGAGGCCGTGCTGGCCGAGCACCCGGCCGTGGGCGAGGCGGTGGTGGCGCTCCGCGAGGACGTCCCCGGCGAGAAGCGGCTGGTGGGCTACGTCGTCCCCGCCCGCGCGGGGGACGGCGTCCCCGAGGCCGCCGCGCTGCGCGCGCACCTGGCCGGCCGCCTCCCCGAGCACATGGTCCCCGGCGCCTTCGTGGTGCTGGACGCGCTCCCCCTCTCGCCGCACGGCAAGCTCGACCGCCGCCGCCTCCCGCCCCCGGCTCAGGGCGCGGACGCCGGCGAGGCGTACGAGGCGCCGCGCACGGCGATCGAGGAGACGCTGGCCCGCGTCTGGGCCGAGGTGCTGCGCGCCGAGCGCGTGGGCGTGCACGACGACTACTTCGCGCTCGGCGGCGACTCCATCCTCTCCATCCAGGTGGTGTCGCGCGCCCGCCGCGCCGGGCTGCAGCTGCGCCCGCGCGACCTCTTCCAGCACCCCACCGTCGCCCGGCTCGCCGCCGTCGCCACCCCGATCGAGGCGAGCGGGACGCCTCGCCCGACCGCGGCTGCCGCCGCGGGGGAGGTGCCGCTCACCCCGATCCAGCACTGGTTCCTGGCCCGCGAGGTCCCCGGGCGCGACCACTGGAACATGTCGCTCCTCCTGGAGGCGCGCCGCGCGGTCGACCCCGCCCACGTGGAAGCCGCGCTGCGCGCCGTCGCCGCGCACCACGACGCCTTCCGCCTCCGCTTCACCCGCGGGGCGGACGGGGGATGGATGCAGGCGTACGCCCCGGGCGACCCGGCGATCGCCTTCGAGCGCGCCGATCTCTCGGGAATCGACCCGGCGCCGCGGGGGGCGGAGATGGAGCGGCGGTGCGAGGCGGCGCAGGCGTCGCTCGACCTGGCCCGCGGGCCGCTCCTGCGCGCGCTGTGGATCGACCTCGGCGACGGGCGTCCGCGTCTTCTCCTGGCCGCGCACCACCTGGTGATGGACGGCGTGTCGTGGCGGGTTCTGCTGGACGACCTGCAGGCCGCCCACGACCGCGTCGCCCGCGGCGAGCCGGTGCGCCTCCCGGAGCGGACGACGGCCTGGGGGACGTGGGCCGCGCGCCTCGCCGCGCACGCCCGCGCCGGCGGCTTCGACGGCGAGCGGGCGTACTGGACGGCCGCCGCGCGCAGGAAGGCCGCGCCGCTCCCCGTCGACTTCCCCGGCGGCGAGAACACCGCCGCGCGCGCCCGCGACGTGCGCATCTCCCTCTCCACCGAGGAGACGCGGGCGCTCCTCCAGGAGGTGCCCCCCGTCTACCGCACGCAGGTGGACGACGCCCTCCTCGCCGCCCTGGCGCGGGCGTGGAAGGCGTGGACGGGGGAGGACCGGCTGCGCGTGGAGCTGGAGGGGCACGGGCGCGAGGAGCGCTTCCCCGAGCTCGACCTGTCGCGCACGGCGGGGTGGTTCACCTCGCTCTACCCCGTGCTCCTGGACGTCGCCGGCGCCGAGGGGCCCGGCGGGGCGCTGAAGGCCGTGAAGGAGCAGCTCCGTGCCGTGCCGGGGCGGGGGATCGGCTACGGCGCGCTGCGCTGGCTGGGGGCGGACGACGCGCGGGCGGCGCTCGCGGCCTTCCCCGCGGCCGAGGTGCGCTTCGAGTACCTGGGCCAGCTCGACGGCGCCGTGGCGGACGACGCCCCCTTCGCGCTGGCGGCCGAGTCGCCGGGGGCGGCGATGCACCCCGGCGCGCCCCGCACCCACGCGCTGGTGGTGACCGGCGGCGTGCTGGGCGGCCGGCTCCAGCTCACCCTCGGCTACAGCGACGGCCTGCACCGCGAGGAGACCGTCCGCCGCCTGGCCGACGCCCTGGCCGCCGAGCTGCGCGCGCTGGTGGCGCACTGCCGCGAGGCCGGGGCGGGCGGCTACACCCCCTCCGACTTCCCCCTCGCCGGGCTCGACCAGGAGACGCTGGACCGGGTGGTGGGGAACGCGCCGGGGATCGACGACGTCTACCCGCTCACGCCGATGCAGGAGGGGATGCTCTTCCACACCCTGCTGGAGCCGGAGAGCGGGATGTACCTGGCGCAGATGGGGTTCGACCTGGCCGGCGAGGTGGACGCCGACCGGCTGGTGCGGGCGTGGCAGGGCGCGGTGGACCGGCACGAGTCGCTGCGCGCGGCCTACGTGGTCCACGGCGTCCCGCGCGCCCTGCAGGTGATCCGCCGCCGCGTCCCCGTCCCCGTGCACCGCGAGGACTGGCGCGGCCTCGCCGCCGCCGAACAGGACGCGCGGCGCCGCGCGTGGCTGGCGGACGACCGCGCCCGCGGCTTCGACGTGGGCCGCGCGCCGCTGATGCGGGTGGCGCTCTTCCGCATGCGCGACGACCTGCACCACGTGGTGTGGAGCTTCCACCAGACGCTGCTGGACGGGTGGAGCGTGGCGCTGGTCTACCGCGACGTGCGCGCGCTCTACCGCGCCGCGATCGGGGGGACCGCCGCCGCGCTCCCCGCGCCGGTGGGCTTCCGCGGCTACGCCGGGTGGCTCGCCGCCCGCGACGCCGGCGCCGCCGAGGCGTGGTGGCGCGAGGCGCTGCGGGGCTTCGCCGCCCCCACGCCGCTCGGCATAGGCCCCGGCGGCGAGACGGGGCACGCCATCCGCGCCGAGACGCTCGGGGAGGACGAGACGGCGGCGCTGGCGGCGTTCGCGCGGCGCCACGGGCTCACCCTGAACACCCTCCTGCAGGGGGCGTGGGCGCTCCTCCTCTCGCGCTACGCGGGGGAGGAGGACGTGGTCTTCGGCACCACCGTCTCGGGTCGCCCCCCCGAGCTGGCGGGGGTGGAGGAGATGGTGGGGCTGTTCATCAACACCGTTCCCGTGCGCGCCCACGCCGACCCCGCCGCCCGCGTGGCCCCCTGGCTGAAGGCGCTGCAGGCGGGCGCCGCGGCGGGGCGCGAGCACGGCCACGCCCCGCTCGCCCAGGTGCAGCAGTGGAGCGAGGTCCCCGCGGGGACGCCGCTCTTCGAGTCGCTCCTGGTCTTCGAGAACTACCCCGCCGACGAGGGCGCGGAAGACGGCGACGGGTGGGCGGCGGAGGTGACGGAGATCGTGAACTGGACGCATTACGCGCTCACCCTCACCGCCGTCCCCGGCCCGCGCCTCTCGCTGCGGCTGAAGCACGACCGCGCCCGCTTCGGCGACGCGGCCGCCGCGCGCCTCCTGGGGCACCTGCGCGCCCTGCTGGCCGGGATGGCCGCGCACCCCGGCGCCCCCCTGGCCGCGCTCGAGCTGCTGAGCGGCGCCGAGCGCGCCGCGCTGGCCGCGGAGTGGGACGCGGCCGCGGCGCCGTTCACCGACGGCGTCCCCCTCCACGCCCTCTTCGAGGCGTGGGCGGCGCGCACGCCGGACGCCCCGGCGCTGGACTTCGACGGGCGGGTCCTGTCCTACGCCGAGCTCGACGTCGAGGCCAACCGCCTCGCGCACGCGCTGCGGCGGCGCGGGGTGTGGCCCGAGACGCGGGTGGCGGTGTTCCTGGAGCCGGGGGTGGAGATGATCGTGGCCCTCCTCGCCGTCCTCAAGGCCGGGGGCGCCTACGTCCCCCTCGACCCCGCCAGCCCCCCCGACCGGGTGGGGTACATGCTGGGCGACGCGCGCGCCGCCCTGGTCCTCTCCGCCGCCGGCGTGGCCGGCCGCCTCCCCGCGGGGGCGCCGCCGGTCCTCCTCCTGGACGGCGGGGTGACGGCGGGGGAGCCGGAGCACGCGCCCGCGGGCGGCGCCGGCGCCGGCAGCCTGGTCTACGCCATCTACACCTCGGGCTCCACCGGGCGGCCCAAGGGGGTGCTGGTGGAGCACCGCGGCGTGGTCAACTCGGTGGAGGCGTTCCGCCGCATCTACCGCATCGGCCCCGGGGCGCGCGTCCTCCTCTTCGCGCCGCTGCACTTCGACGCGTCGGTGCTCGACATCTTCACCGCCCTCTGCGGCGGGGCCACGCTGGTGGTGGCCCGGCGCGACGACATGCTCCCCGGCGACCCGCTGGTGGCCCTGCTGGAGCGGGCGCGGGTCACCCACGCCAAGTTCACCCCCTCGGCGCTGGCCGCCACGCCGTGGGCGCCGCTCCCCGCGCTCCGCACCGTGATCAGCGGCGGCGAGGCGCTGTCGGCCGAGGTGGTGGCGCGCTGGGCGCCGGGGCGGCGCTTCCTGAACGGCTACGGGCCCACCGAGGCCAGCGTTCGCGTGACCGCGGTGGAGTGCGAGGACGGCACGCGCACCCCGCCGATCGGCCGCGCGGTGGACAACGCCCGGCTCTACGTGCTGGACGCCGGCCTCCGCCCCCTCCCCCAGGAGGTGCTGGGCGAGCTGTGCATCGGCGGCCCGGGGGTGGCCCGCGGCTACCACGGCCGCCCGGCGCTGACCGCCGAGAAGTTCGTTCCCGACCCCTTCTCCCCCGTGCCGGGGGCGCGGATGTACCGCACCGGCGACCGGGTGCGGCGCCGCGGCGACGGGCTGATCGACTTCGTGGGCCGGGTCGACTTCCAGGCCAAGATCCGCGGCTACCGGATCGAGCCGGCCGAGGTGGAGACCGCGCTCCGCGCCTGCCCCGGCGTGACCGACGCCGTGGTGGTGGCGAGCGAGGACGCGACGGCCGACGCGCGGCTGGTGACGTACGTGGTCGCGCCGGGCGCGGCGCCGGCCGCCCTGCGCGCGCACCTGCGCGGGCGCCTCCCCGAGTACATGGTCCCCGCGGCGTTCGTCCTCCTCCCCGCGCTCCCGCTGACCGCGCAGGGGAAGGTCGACCGCCGCGCCCTTCCCGCGCCCGACGCCGCCGACCTGGAGCAGGGCGCCTTCGTCGCCCCCCGCACGCCCGCCGAGGAGGTGCTGGCCGGGATCTGGAGCGAGGTGCTGGGGGTGGGGCGGGTGGGGGCGCACGACGACTTCTTCGCGCTGGGCGGCCACTCGCTGCGCATCATGCGCGTGGTGGGCGCCGTGCGCGACGCGTTCGGGGTGACGCTGCCGCTGCGCGCCCTCTTCGACGACCCGACGCTCGCCGCCCTGGCCGCGCGGATCGCGGCGGCGGCCGAGTCGGCCGCCGGGGGTGACGCGGCCCCGCCGCTGGTCCCCGTCCCCCGTGACGCGCCGCTCCCGCTCTCCTTCGCCCAGGCGCGCCTCTGGTTCCTCCAGGCGCTGGAGCCCGGGAGCTCGACCTACAACATGCCCTTCCCGCTGCGCCTGCGCGGGCCGCTGGACGTGGACGCCCTGTCCCGCGCCCTCACCGCGCTGGCGGCGCGGCACGAGGTGCTGCGCACCCGCTTCGAGCGGCGCGCCGGGGGGCCCGTGCAGGTGGCCGAGCCCCCGGCGCCCACCGAGCTGGCGCGGGTGGACCTCTCCGGCCTCGCCCCCGCCGCGCGGGAGGCGCGGCTGCGGGCGCTGGCCCGCGGCGAGGCGGCGCGCCCGTTCGACCTGTCGCGCGCGCCGCTCTTCCGCGCCACGCTGGTGCGGATGGCGGGCGACGACCACGCCCTCCTCTTCACCCTGCACCACGTGGCGGGCGACGGGTGGAGCCTGGAGGTGATGGCGCGCGAGGTGTCGGCGCTCTACGCCGCCTTCGCCGCGGGCGCCGCGCCCGACCTGGCCCCGCTCCCCGTGCAGTACGCCGACTACGCGGCTTGGCAGCGGGGGTGGATCCGCGGCGAGGTGCTGGAGCGGCAGCTCGGGTGGTGGCGCGAGGCGCTGGCCGGCGCGCCCCCCGCGCTCGCACTGCCGACCGACTTCCCGCACCCCGAGCACCCGCGCGACCGGGGCGAGACGGTGTCGCGCGACCTCCCGCCCGGGGCGGGGGAGGCGCTGGAGGCGGTGGCGCGGCGCGAGTCGGCCACGGCGTACATGGCGTTCATGGCGGTGCTCGCCGTGCACCTCTTCCGCGCCACCGGCGAGGAGGACCTGGTGATCGGCGCGCCCACCGCCAACCGCACCCGGCCCGAGGTGCAGGGGCTGATCGGCTTCTTCGTCAACCTCCTCCCGCTGCGGCTCCGCCTGGGCGGGAACCCCACCTTCCGCGCGGTGCTGCGGCAGGTGCGGGGGACGGCGCTGGCGGCCTACACCCACGCCGAGGTCCCCTTCGAGACGCTGGTGCAGGAGCTGGACGTGGAGCGCGTCCCCGGCCGGCGCACCCTGGTGCAGGTGGCGCTCACCACCGAGGCGTTCGCCCAGGCGCCCCCGGCGTTCGCCGGCGTGTCGGTGGCGCTGGAGGACTTCGCGGAGCAGCGCACCAAGTTCGACCTGGAGCTCTCCGTGGGCACCGGCGACGACGGCGCGCGCCGCGCGTCGCTCCTCTACGACGCGGCGCTCTTCCGCGCCGACACCGCCCGGGCGCTCCTGGACGACTTCGTGGCGCTCCTGGCCCAGGCGGCCGAGGCCCCCGACCGGCGCATCCTCGACTTCGTCCTGGAAGGCGAGGACGGGCCGGTGGAGGCGCTGGCCGGCGCCGGGCCCGACGACCACGACTTCGCCTTCTGACGCCGGTCATCACGATCGACCGTGCAAACGCAGGCGACGTCATCCCGAGGCCCCTATGCAGTTTGTCACGATCGACCGTGCAAACGCCGGCGATGTCATCCTGAGGCGACCACGCCTTGCCGCGTCATCGCTAAAAGCCTGCAGGCCGAAGGATCTATGACACGTCGACGCGACACCCTGGAGGTAGCGCTCCGGCGATCATAGATCCTTCGGCCTGCGACCGGCCGCTCATTCCGCGGTGGCGGCCCGGTCGGCCTCAGGATGACATCACGAGGTCGGTGAGGAAGCATAGCGGACCTCGCGATCTGGTAGGGCGTCCCGACGCGGGATCCGGCGGCTCGGCGAGCAAGCCGAACTGCTGTTGTCACACGGAGCAGCGGAGGAAACGGAGGACGGCGCCACGCCTCCCCGTCGACTTCGTCGGCCACCGCTTCGCCTGACCTGGTTTCGTTTCGCGCCGGAAATTTCCTGGCCGGTTCCGCGGGATGGACGACGCGTCTCCCCGATCCGGTCCGCTCGTTTCGATCGACGAAGAACACGCCCGGCCTGTCGCGCCGGCCCGCGACGACCCACCCACGCTGCTTTTGCGGAGACCCATGGACCAGACGGCTACGGCCCCCCGCGTACGGATGTTCGACCGGAAGAAGCTGGAGGCGCGCGACCACTGGCTCCGCGCGCTGGGCCGGGAGATCGCCCTCGCCGGCCCGCTCCCGGACGCCGACGCGGCGTTCTCCGCGGACGCGGCGGATGCGGCGGGAGAAGTCGCGTTCGTCGTGGGCGACGAGGCCCGCGAAGCGCTGGACCGGCTGTCGCGCGGCTCTCCCTTCCTGTCGTTCGTGGCGCTGGCGGCCGCCCTGCACGTGGCGCTCTACCGGTACGCCGCGCTCGACGCACCGGCGGCGGTGGCGGTGGGAACGCCGCCGCGGCTGGGCGAGGACGGGTCGGCCCCCGCGCCCAACCTCCTCCCCGTGGTGGCCGAGGTGGACGCGGCGGCGCCGTTCCGCGACCTGCTGGCCGAGGTGCGCCGGGCGCTGCTGGACGCCCAGGCCCGCCAGGACTACCCTTTCGCGCAGATGCTGAGGGACCAGGGCGACGACGCCCGCCCCGACGCCCTCCGCGCCGTCACCCTGGGGGTGGACGGCCTGCACGGCGTGCTCCCGGCCGACCAGGCGGCGGAGGTGGGGCTGGCGATCCGAATGCGCCAGGGCGGCGGCCGGCTCACGGGGACGGTCCGCTTCCGCGCCGACCGCTTCCGCGCCGATACGGCGGTCCGCTTCGCCCGCCACTACACCACGCTCCTGGGCGCCCTCCTGGCCGACACCGCCGCCCCCGTGGGCGCCGCGGCGCTGATGGACGCCGGCGAGCGCGACGCGGTGCTGGCCGCCGCGCGCGTCCCCGCCGTCGGGTATCCCGAGGCCCCGGTCCACGCCCTCTTCGCCGAGCAGGCGGCGGCGACGCCGGGGGCGGTGGCGATCGAGTTCGGCGGGGAGCGGATGACCTACGCGGGGCTGGACATCGCCTCCAACAGGCTCGCCCACCAACTCCGCCGCCGTGGCGTGCGGATCGAATCGCGAGTGGGGATTTCGCTGCCGCGCGGCTTCGACCTGTACGTGGCGATGCTGGGGATACTGAAGGCCGGCGCCGCCTTCGTCCCGCTCGACCCCGCCTACCCCGCCGAGCGGCGGGCGTGGATGGCCGCCGACGCGGGCGTCTCCATCGTCGTCGGCCGCGAGGATGCGGACGGCGTCGCGGAGACCATCGTCCGCCTGGACGCGGACCGGGAGGCGATCGGCGCGGAGCCGGAGACGGCGCCGGAGGTGGAGGTCCACCCCGACGGCGCGGCATACGTGATGTACACCTCCGGTTCGACGGGGACGCCCAAGGGGGTCGCCGTCCCCCACCGCGCCGTGGTGCGGCTGGTGAGGGAGACCGACTTCGCGACATTCGGCCCCGGCGAGACGATCCTGCAGCTCGCCCCCGTCTCCTTCGACGCCTCCACCTTCGAGATCTGGGGCGCGCTCCTGAACGGGGGGACGCTGGCCGTCTTCCCCCCCGAGACGCCGTCGCTGGAGGCGCTGGCCCGCTTCCTCCCCGAGCGCGGGGTGACCACGCTCTGGCTCACCGCCGGGCTCTTCCACCCGATGGCCGACGCGCACCCCGGGGCGTTCCGCGGGGTGCGGCAGCTGATCGCCGGCGGCGACGTCCTCTCCCCCGCCCACGTGCGGCGGGTGCTGGAGGCGTGCCCGGGGCTCGTCGTCGTCAACGGCTACGGGCCGACGGAGAACACCACCTTCACCGCCTGCGCACGGATCGCCGCGCCGGGCGAGGTGGAGGGCACCGTCCCCATCGGCACCCCCATCGCCCACACCAGCATCTTCATCCTGGACCCGGCGATGCGCCCCGTGCCCGTGGGGGTGCCGGGCGAGCTGTACGCGGGCGGCGCCGGGCTGGCCCGCGGCTACGTGGGCCGCCCGGGGATGACGGCCGAGCGCTTCGTCCCCAACCCCTTCGGCGGGGCGGGGGAGCGGCTCTACCGCACCGGCGACCGGGTGCGCGGGCGGGGCGACGGGCGCATCGAGTTCCTCGGCCGCGCCGATGCCCAGGTCAAGATCCGCGGCTTCCGCGTGGAGCCGGGCGAGGTGGAGGCCGCCCTCCTGGCCCACCCCGGCGTGCGCGAGGCGGTGGTGGCCGTGCACGAGGACGCGCCCGGCGACCGCCGGCTGGTGGCCTACGCCGTGGCCGACGACGTGGTCGATGACGCTGGCGGCGCGCCCGACGCGGCGGCGCTGAAGGCGTACCTCGCGGCGCGCCTCCCCGACCACCTGGTCCCCTCGTCCGTGGTCCTCCTCCCCGCGTTCCCGCTGACTCCCAACGGCAAGGTGGACCGCGCCGCCCTCCCCGCCCCCGGGGCGGAGGCGGCGGAGCAGGTCGCGCCGCGCACCCCCACCGAGGAGATCGTGGCGGGGATCTGGGCCGACCTCCTCCACCTTCCCGCCGTGGGGGTGGAAGACGACTTCTTCGTGCTGGGCGGGCACTCGCTCCTGGCCACCCAGGTGGCGGCGCGGGTGCGCGAGGCGTTCGGGGTGGAGGTCGCGCTGCGGGCGCTCTTCGACGCGCCCACCGTGGCCGCCCTGGCCGCGAGCGTGGACGCCGCCCTGGCCGGCGGC
>DASQLJ010000007.1:0-28578 GCA_035630095.1 Longimicrobium sp. | reverse complement strand
TCGGGCGCCGCCAAAGCACGGTGGCGACGGAAGGTCCAGCGAAGCGGCGCCGCTCAGGATGACATTTTTGAGCTCGTGTCGTAAATCACGACGGCAGGGGTTTTCACGACGTGGAGGATCTTATGATCGCGCCCGTTTGTACTGCGAAGCCGGTATCCTGCGCCGCCCATTCATTCCCCCACCGGGTTGATTCCATGCGAATCCGAGCGATCCTCTGCGCAGCGGTTCTCGCCATCGCACCGGTGTTTGCGACTACACCCGCGTCGGGCCAGAGCACCGCCGGACCCGTGCGCATCGCCGAGCTGGGCGCGGCGCGGCTTCCCGCGCGCGTGGCGCTGCCGCTCGCGGCCGGCGTGGTACCGGCCGATCCGATCGGACAGCCGGATTTCCAGGAGCCGCTCTCCAAACCCCATCTGTACCAATCGGTCCCGCTGTCGGCGCTGCTGGGGACGGCGGGCGGGGTGCTGGGGTTCGGCCTGGGGTTCGTCCTGCTGAACTGCTCGGACGAGGGGAGGGACTGCGCCAGCGGACCCGACAACGCCGAGTATCTCGCGGGGGCCACCGGCTTGGCGCTCGGCGCCGCCACCGGCGCGCACTTCGGCGGGCTGAGGCGCGACAGCAAGGGCCACTACGGGCTGACGCTGCTGGGCGCGGCGGTGGGGACCCTGCCCCTGGTGTTCGTGAACAAGGAAGGCGACGTAAGCGCCGCGGCGCTGGTGAGCCTGGCCGCCGCCCCCGCCGGCGCGGCGCTGGTGGATCACCTCGCCCGCCGGCCGCGCCGCTGAACGCGAAGAAGGGAGCGGAGGGCGGGCACGCCGTCCTCCGCTCCCTCCGTTTTCTCCGCTGCTCCGTGTTCACCCGCGGTTCCCCGCCGCCGCGCGGCATATCCGGAACGACGCCGGATCCGCATCATCCCCACGCCGTTTGAACGCCTACTCCTCGCGCAGCGCCTCGAGCGGCGTGTGGCGGAAGACCTCGCGGCTCGCCCACCAGCCCACCGCGCCCGCCAGCGCCGTCACCGCGAGCGCCAGGATCAGCAGCGCGGGGACGGGGACGGCGTAGTCCACCTCGAACAGCCACTTCGCCAGCGCCCACCCCGCCCCCGTCGCCAGCCCGATCCCCGCCAGGCTCGCCAGCAGCCCCATCGACAGGTACTCGGCCAGGAGGATGACGGAAACCTGGCGCCGCGTGGCGCCCAGGGTGCGCAGCAGCACGCTCTCGCGGATGCGCTGCAGGCGGCTGGTGAGCACCGCGCCCAGCAGCACGATGAACCCCGTCGCCACGCTGAACGCCGCGAGGAAGCGGATCACCGCCGCGACGCGCCCCAGCACCTCGTCGATGGCGGCCTGCACCTGCGTCAGGTCCAGCAGCGCCACGTTGGGAAAGCGCGCCACCACGTCGCGCTGCACGCGGGCCCGCGACGGCGCGTCGGGGGTGCGCGCCAGCATCACCCAGCTGTGCGGCGCCCCCTCCAGCACCGAGGTGGGGAAGACGGCGAAGAAGTTGGGCTCCAGCCGCTGCCAGTCGACCTCGCGGATCGAGGTGATGCGCGTGGGGATGCGCACGCCCTGCACGTCCCAGGTGATCACGTCGCCCAGCTTCACCCCCAGGTCCTCCACGATCGTCTGGTCGAGCGACACCTCGGCCGGCCGGCTCCCCACGGCGCCGCCGCGGCCCGGCCCCCACATCCGCCCCTCCAGCATCGTCTCCGACGCGTTCACCGTGTCGCGGTAGGTCGAGCGGTACTCGCGGCGCACCGCCCATGGCTCGGGCCCGGTGCGCGGCGCGTCGCGGTCGCGCTCCGGCGGCGGCCCGTCCGCCTCGCCGGGAGAGGCCGCGGGGCCGGTGCCCACCAGCTGCGCCGTCGTCTTTCCGTTGATGGCGTGGATGCGCATCGGCACGATCGCCGCGCGCTGCAGCACCGCCGACCGCTCGGCGCGGAGCTGCGCCACCACGCCCGCCTCCTGGTCGTCCTGCACGTCGAAGATCAGCAGGTTGGCGCGCGTCTCCTCGGCGTTCAGGCGCAGCGGGCGCAGCAGGTTGCCCTGCGTCAGGTACAGCGTGGCCAGCAGGAACACGCCGAAGCCCAGCGCCAGCACCACCACCCGCGTCTGGTTCCCCGGCCGGTGCAGGTTGGCCAGCCCCTGCCGGATCGGGTACGGCAGCCCCGCGCCGCCGATCCGGCGCACCAGGACCGTCACCGCCCACGCCGCCAGCCACAGCCCCAGCAGCGTGGCCGCGATCCCCGCCACGAACCCGAGCCCCGTCTCCACCGCGCCCGCCTGCGCGACGACCAGCGCGCCGATGCTCGCCGCCAGCAGCAGCGACGCGGCCAGCGTCCACGGGTCGCGGGTGGTGCGCGCCGGCTCCACCCGCCGCCGTACCGCCTCCAGCGGCGATATCTGCCGCGTGGCCAGCAGCGGGATCAGCGCGAACGACACCGCGATCCACACCCCCACGCCCACGCCGGTCAGCACGGAGCGGAGGTCGACCGAGGTGGCGACGTCCACCGGCAGCAGGTCCTGCAGCAGCCGCGGGAGGATCCACTGCACCGACATCCCCATCGCCGCCCCCAGCGCCGCGCCGGCCAGCCCCATCGCCCCCGCCTGGAGCAGGTAGACGACGATCACCTGCGCCGAGGTGGCGCCCAGGCAGCGGAGCGCGGCCACCGTCTCGCGCTTCTGCGCCATGTACGCGCCCATCGCGCTGGCCACGCCGATCCCGCCCAGCAGCAGCGCGAAGGTGCCCACCAGCCCCAGGAAGTCGCCCAGCCGCCCCAGCGCCCGGTCGAGCCGCGCCTGCTGCTGCTCCGCCGTGCGGAGCGACGTGCCGGCGGCGCGGAGCTGGCGGCCGTAGGCGGTGCTGAACTGCCGCGCGGCGGCCGGCGGCATGCGCACGAACGCCTCGTAGTCGACCCGCGCGCCGAAGCGCAGCAGGTTCATCGCCCCCAGGTGCCGCGCGCCCACGTACACCGGCGGGGCGAAGAGCGAGCCCACCCCCACCTGCCCCGGCACCTTCACCAGCGTGCCGATCACCCGGAAGCGCGCGTCGCCGATGGAGATGCTGTCGCCCACGCGCGCGTCGAGGGCGGTGAGCAGCGCCGGCTCCACCAGCGCGTCGCGGCCGCCCTGCAGCGCCGCCCACCGCCCGGCCGGCGCCGTCTCGATCTCGCCGTAGAAGGGGAAGCCGGGCTCCACCGCGTGCACCTGGCTGAGCCGCGTGGCCCCGGTGCGCTCCAGCAGCGCCATGCTGCCGAAGCTGGTCATCCGCGCCACCGGGTACCCCGCGCGCCGGAACGCCGCGATCACGTGCTCGGCCCGCGTGCCGAACGCGCGGTTGCTGCTCAGCGACAGGTCGGCCCCGAGCAGCGCCCGCGACTGGTCGCGCACCCCCTGCGACAGGTTGGCCGCGAAGCTCTGCGTGGCCACCAGCGCCGCCACCCCCAGCGAGATGGCGGAGAGGAAGAGAAGCAGGCGCCGGCGGGCGAAGCGGCTCTCGCGCCACGCCAGCGCCAGCAGCGGCCGCAGCGCCCTCACGACCCGCCCCGCTCGTTCGCTCGCTCGTTCGGCCCGTCCGCCGATTCCGATGACCCGGACGGACCCTGCTCCGCCCCCTGCATCCGCTCGTCCGAAACCATGCGGCCGTCGGCCAGACGGATCACGCGGCGCGCGCGGCCGGCCAGGTCCAGGTCATGGGTGACCAGGACGAGGGTGGTGCCCAGCTCGCGGTTCAGCTCCATCAGCAGGTCGATCACCCGCTGCCCGGTGGCCGCGTCCAGGTTCCCCGTCGGCTCGTCGGCGAAGAGGATCTGCGGCCCGTGCACGAAGGCGCGGGCGATGGCCACGCGCTGCTGCTCGCCCCCCGAGAGCTGCGCGGGAAAGTGGTGCTCGCGCCCGGCCAGCCCCACGCGGGCCAGCAACTCGTCGGGCCGGCCGCCGGAGCGGTCGCCGCGGAGCTGCAGCGGCACCTCCACGTTCTCGCGCGCGGTGAGGGTGGGGATGAGCTGGAACGACTGGAAGACGAAGCCGATCCGCTCGCGCCGCAGCCTCGCCCGCTGGTCCTCGCTGAGCGCGCCCAGGTCGGTGCCCTCGATCGAGACCACGCCGCTGGTGGGGCGGTCGAGCCCCGCGAGCAGCCCCAGCAGGGTGGTCTTCCCGCTCCCCGACGGCCCGACGATTGCCACCGTCTCGCCGTTGTCCACGCGGAAGCTTACGTTCCTGACCGCGGCGAGCTGACCGCCGCCGCTCCTGTACGTCTTCGACAGATCATCTACGATGAGCACGCTGTTCCGGCCTCGCTGGCTGTTTTCGATCCTTGTGCCGACCTTGTGCATGATACTCGGCTGTCAGGCCGAGGATCGCAAACCCGCATTAGAAAACGCCCAGGACACCGCCGCCGCCCTGAACGACGGCTCGGCCGAGGATTCCACCGGCGCCGCCGCCAGCACGGCGGACCGGCGCGTGGTGATGTTCGTGGGCACCAGCCTAACCGCGGCGCTGGGGCTGGACCCCAGCCTGGGCTTCCCCGCGCGGGTACAGGCCAAGATCGACTCGGCCGGCCTCCCCTTCGAGGTGGTGAACGCCGGCGTGAGCGGCGAGGTGTCGCGGCAGGCGCGCGACCGCGTGGCCAGGTGGCTGGTGAAGCAGCCCTTCGACGTGATGGTGCTGGAGACCGGCGCCAACGACATGTTGCAGGGCCGGTCGCTCCAGGCGCTGCGCGAAAACGTCCAGGCGATCGTCGACACCGTGCGCGCGGCGCGGCCGGGGGTCACCATCGTGCTGGCGGGGATGGTCGCCGCGCCCAACCTGGGCGAGCGCTACGGCAGCGAGTTCCGCGCGGTCTACACCGGCGTCGCCGAGGCCGACAGCCTGCCGCTGATCCCGTTCCTGCTGGACGGCGTGGCCGGGCACCAGGAGATGAACCTGGGCGACGGCATCCACCCCAACGAGCGCGGCCACCGCATCGTCGCCCAGAACGTCTGGCGCGTGCTGGAGCCGGTCCTGCGCGAAGCGGCGGCCAAGCCGTCTCCCGCGGCGGCCGCTTCTCCAGCCGCGCCCTAAGGGCCTTGGCAAGTCGCGTCCATATTGTTAGATTAAAACTGGACAGCAGCCACGGCACCGACCCGAGCGGCGGAAAGGGATGATGACAAGAACGATCACGGCCACGTACGACGGGCGGGACATTCATCCCGACGAGCCTCTGCCGTTGCCCCGCGACACCCGCATCACCATCACGGTGCATGCGGAAGCGACGGATCGCGAGTCGGAGCCGCTCTCGGCCGGAGACGTCGAGCAGCCCCGAACGAACGAGACGTTCGCCGAAGCCGTGCGGCGGATCCGGATCGACGGGCCGGCGGACTGGTCGCAGCGGGTCGACGACTACCTCGGGCGCGATCTGGGCGATGCGGCCGACTGAGGTGTTCGTGGATACGGCGTGCGTGGTAGCGCTGGTGAACAGCAAGGACGAGCTCCACCAGCCCGCGACGGCGCTCTTCGAAGATGCGCGGTCGCAGGCACGCTTGGTGACCACGCGTGCGGTGTGCTTCGAGATCGGCAATTTCTTCAAGAAGACCGAGCATCGTCGTCTCGCGGCTGAGCTCCTTCAGAAGATCGAGAACGCTCCAGACATCGACGTCCTTCCCGTCACCGACGACCTGTATCAACGCGCGCTCCGATTGTTCGGCAGTCGGCCGGACAAGCAGTGGAGCCTGACCGACTGCTCCTCGTTCGTCGTGATGCGGGAGCGCGGGATCACGGACGCCCTAACGGCGGATCACCACTTCTCGCAGGCCGGCTTCCTGGCATTGCTGCGCCGCGCCTGACCTTTTCGCCCGCCTGTCGGTGGAGTGGCGGGGCTCGTCGCCGTGCCCAACCCGGGCGAGCGCCGTAAAGGGCCGTATAGCCCTGTAACGGGCGAAAGCGGGCCCCGAGCGATGTGCTCGGGGCCCGTTCTGCGTGGAGCCAGCCTACCCGTGAACTGCATTGGGAGATGTGCTTCGGTCCGTGTATCAGCCACGCTGCACCGGCGACTCCGCTAATCCTCTTCCTCGTCCCACCAGCGGTGGAGCTGGCACGCCGCCTCGCCACCCATCTCGACCTCCTTGGCCGATGGCGGCTCGGGGCGGCCAGGGGCCGCTGTCGGTGGATCAATCGCCCCCGTTTCGGCGTTGGCGCCACCTCGCTCCGTCGACGGGACGGACGTCGCGGAATCACCCTCGTGTGGATTCGATTCGCCCTCGCCTCCTGACGGAGTCCCGGGCTCGTCGGCGTCACTCCTTCGCACGTCCATCATCCATCTCCCCCAGCAGCCAGCGGCGCAGGCGGTCGAGCGCGGTCATCGCGGTGAGGCCCTTGATGAAGTCGCGGCCGCGGTCGCCCAGGTCGTAGCGGCGCGACCAGGTGCCGCCCTCCCACGCCACGCCGATGCAGATCGTTCCCACCGGTTTCTCCGCCGTGCCACCGCCCGGCCCAGCGACCCCCGTGGTCGACAGCCCGATGTCGGCGCCGCCGCGCAGGCGCACGCCCTGGGCCATCTCCTCCGCCGTCTGCGTGCTCACGGCGCCGTGGGCGGCGAGCGTCTCGGGGCGCACGCCGAGCATCGCCTGCTTCGCCTCGTTCGAATACGTGGCCACGCCCAGGAGGAAGTAGCCGGAGCTTCCCGGCACGTCCGTGATCCAGTCGCCGATGCGGCCGCCGGTGCAGCTCTCGGCCACCGCCAGCGTGAGCCCCCGGTCGCGCAGGAGGCCGCCCACCACCTCCTCCAGCCCCTGGTCGCCCGTGGCGTAAAGGTGGTGCCCCAGCCGCTCGCGCACGCGCCGGTCCAGCGCGTCGAGCCGCGCCTCCAGGTCGTCGCCCGGCCCACCGCTCACGGTGAGGCGCGCCTGGATGCGCGGGAACGCCGCCCGGAACGCCAGCCGCGCCTCGTCGGCACCCACCACGCCGGCCAGCAGCTCGTCCAGCCGGCTCTCGCTGAGGCCGAAGGTGCTGTAGGTGCGGCTGGCGAAGCGCGTGCCCGGCTGGCGCTCGGCGGCCCACGGCACGAGCCAGTCGCGCACCATCGCCCGCGTTTCGCGCGGCACGCCGGGGAAGCACGCCACCCACCGCTCGCGCCCGCCGCGGGTGATCGGGCACACGAACCCCGCCGCCGTGCCGTTGGGGTTGGGGATGATGACGGCGTTCGCGGGGAAGAGCGCCTGCTTGCGGTTGTTCTCCGTCATCTCCAGCCCCCGCGAGCGGAAGCGCTCCCGCACCGCCTCCAGCGACGCCTCGTCCAGCCGCAGCGCCTCCCCCGCCACGCGCGCGACGACGGCGGTCGTGAGATCGTCCGCCGTCGGCCCCAATCCCCCGGTGCAGACGACGAGATCGGCCTCCTCCATCGCCCGCTCCAGCGTGCGAGCGATCGCCTCCTCGTCGTCGGGCACGGAGAAGCCGGCGACCGGCTCCACGCCCACGTCGCGCAGCTGCCCCGCGATGAAGCCGGAATTCGTGTCCGTCGTCAGCCCCCCGACGATCTCGTCGCCGATGGCCAAGAAAGCGGCTTTCATTCAGCTCTTGGATTTAGTATCCTTGGGGCCGTTCGAACATCTCTCTGAGTTCTTGTCTTTCGTAGTGACGCCGCTCGAAACGCCGGAGTATGCTGGGCAGAGAGCGCGCGAAACCATCCAAGCCGCCAAACAGTGATGCCGAGTTGACATTCATTGCTTCCAGATCGAGCATCGCGTCAGGATGAAAGCGACGTGGAAGGACGATTTTTAATATTGGAGGTGGGTCAGCAAAGAAGTATGAATTACCGCCTTTGTACATAAACGTGCTCGGGCCATCGAACTTCAAGGACCCGGGCCCGAAGTTCGATTCGAGATTCCCCTCAAAGCTGTGCTTTAGGTCGAGTGGCACCAAGAAGCATCCTTGTTGCTTGGATATACGATCATCCAAACGGAAGGGCTCAACCAGAAGCACACCGCGTTCGTCAGCTTTGGAATTGAGGGCTTGGTTTGCGAGATCCAGGCACGCCGGATCAACGACCAATTGAGTCTCGGCTGTTCCGGTTTCGAGAACTTTGGCGTTCTGCTCCAACAGCGCAGTTTCGTTGATCGCCCAAACTGCGGCGTCCTCCCTTGCGTGCTCCAATGCAAAGAATGCTGCGACATACGGCGAGCGGGTGAAATCCAGCAGTCTCGTCGGCCCTCCATAATGCTGGATCAAGGCTAGCCAGCTCAACGTGTCCGAAATTTCTGGAAGAGTGGAAAGGTAATGATGTGCCCGCCGCTGGAATGCCTGAAGCATCTGGTTTTCTGCCACAACAAGCCACTCTGAAGCATTCAACCGCTCGGCGTCTCTCTCGAGGGAGGTTTCGAGCACCCAGCTACTGTTTGCCTGCCCGCGATAGATATATCGACGCAAGCGACCGAGCAGTTCTCTTGCCGAGGTCCAATGATCAACCGCGACGCGAACCGAACGCGGGACAGGCACGCTGGACATCCTTATTTCCCCCGCATCGCCTTGAGTGCCCCCTTCACCGCCTCCCGCGGCAGCCGCGTGAGCCCGTTGAACTCGCCGCCCGAGCCGATCCACTCGCCGCCGTCGATGGTGACCACCTCGCCGTTGATGAAGCCGGCGCCGTCGCTCACCAGGAAGGCGGCCAGGTTCGCCAGCTCCTCGTGCTCGCCGAAGCGCCCCATCGGGATGCGCGCCTTCGCCTCGGCCTCGATCTCGGGGGTGGGCATCAGCGCGTTCCAGGCGCCCTCCGTCGGAAACGGGCCGGGGGCGATGGCGTTGCTGCGAATGCCGTACGTGGCCCACTCCACCGCCAGCGAGCGAGTCATCGCCAGAACCCCCGCCTTCGCCGCGGCCGAGGGCACCACGAACGCCGACCCCGTCCACGCGTAGGTGGTGACGATGTTGAGGATGACGCCGCCCTTCTTCCGCTCGATCATCCCGCGGCCCACGGCCAGGGTGGCGTGGAAGGTCCCGTAGAGCACCGTCTGCACCACCGCGCCGAAGCCGTTGGGCGACAGGTCCTCGGTGGCGGCCAGGAAGTTCCCGGCGGCGTTGTTCAGCAGCACGTCCACGCCGCCCCAGCGCTCCGTCACCGCCGCCACCATCGCCTCCACGTGGGCGAAGTCGCGCACGTCGCAGGGGTGCGTGGAGACGCGCGCGCCGGAGGGATCGATCTCGGCCGCGCCCGTCTCCAGCCGCTCGGCGCTGCGGCCGGTGATGGCCACGTTGGCGCCCAGCGACGCGAACTTCTTCGACATCGACAGGCCCAGGCCCGAGCCGCCGCCCGTCACCAGCACCGTCTTGCCCGCCAGCAGGTCATCCCGGAACACCGGCCGCTCCCGCGTGTCATGGATCGTTGAGACTCAAGAAAAGCATCGGGGGGATGAGACTACGCCCCCCATCCGGCGCGCGAAAGCCCGCCCGTGGCGCCCGCCGCCCCGGCGCGGTTAGCTTTGGCGCCCCGATGCGCACCGATCCCCGCGGCTGGAAGACCATGCAGGTCCGCACCCTCGCCTTACGCGCCGCCCTCGCGCTCGCCGGCGCCGCCACGCTCGCCGCGGCGCCGCTGGCCGCGCAGGCGCCGGCGCAGCCGTCCGCGCCCGACACCGCCATCCGCATCGTGCTGCTCACGATGGGGCCCGGCGACCCGGTGTGGGAGAAGTTCGGCCACAACGCCCTCTGGGTGCACGACCCGGCCACGGGGAGCGAGAAGGCGTACAACTACGGGATGTTCGACTTTCGACAGGAGAACTTCATCCTGAACTTCGCCCGCGGGCGGATGGACTACTGGATGGAGGGCTTCGACGCGTATCTGACCGCCGACCACTACCGCCAGCTCAACCGCAGCGTGTGGGCGCAGGAGCTGAACCTCACCCCCGCGCAGGCGCGGCGGGTGGCCGAGCTGCTGCGGCGCAACGAGCTCCCCGAGAACCGCTTCTACCGCTACGACTACTACCGCGACAACTGCTCCACGCGCCTGCGCGACATCCTGGACCAGGTGCTGGGCGGCGCGCTGAAGCGGGCGACGGAATCCCAGGCATCGGGCACCACCTACCGCTGGCACACGCGCCGGCTGATGGGCCAGGGCGCCGCCAACGGCCCGATGTTCACCGCCATCGACTTCGGCCTGGGCCCCGCCGCCGACCGCCCGATCAGCCGGTGGGAGCAGATGTTCCTGCCGATGAAGCTGCACGACGAGGTCGCCGCGCTGCGCGTCCCCGACGCGAACGGCCGCCCCGTCCCCCTGGTCGTTCGCGAGCAGACGATGTTCACCGCCACGCGGCCGCCCGAGCCGGCGCGTCCGCCGGGATGGCTCGGCGGTTACGTGCTGGCCGGCCTGGCGTTGGCCGGCGTGATCGTGGCGCTCGGCATCGCGTCGCGGCACGGCGCGGCGGGGCGCTTCGGGTTCGCGCTGGTCACGTCGCTCTGGCTGCTCTTCGCGGGGACCGGCGGGCTGATCCTGCTCGGCCTGTGGACGGCGACCGACCACGCCATCGCCTACCGCAACGAGAACATCCTGCAGCTCTCGCCGCTGGCGCTGCCGCTGGTGCTGTTGATCCCGGCGCTGGGCTACGGCGCGCGCTGGGCGGGAAAGTGGGCGGTACGGCTGGCCTTCGCGGTGGCGGCGCTGTCGGTGCTGGGGCTGCTGCTGCAGGTGCTCCCCTGGATCGACCAGGCGAACGGCCACGCGATCGCGCTGGCGCTGCCGGCGAACCTGGCGATCGCCTGGGCGGCGTGGTACCTGGCCGCCGTCTCGCCCGACGTGCGGCTGCCGGAGAAGGCGCCGAAGGCACAGCGGAAGCGGCTGGCGGTCTGATCGACGAAGCGGGCGCCGCGGGCCCCCCGCCCTGGCTCGTTCCTCGCCTGTCCCTCCCCCAAAACAACCTGGGGGAGCGACCTGGGGCGCTTCGCGCCGGCTACTTCATCGGAGCGCGAGCTGTTGAGGTAGAAGCCGATTCCACTCGGGAGCGAGTTCCGCGCACCACCATCCCGGCGGAGCCACAGGTTGTAGTCCGCGAAGGCGCCGCGAAGGCGGACTTCGTGTAGTTGTTGCAGCGAATTCATTCGCCCTGCTCCACCGGCGATGCCCTGCTCCCTGGCGCTGTGTCATTCGACCAGGGCTCGGGCCGCCGTCCGATAGACACTACGAACAGCAGATGGAAATCCAGGTATTCGGCACCAAGAGCTGCAACGAGACCAAGAAGGCGCTCCGGTTCTTCAAGGAGCGCCGCATCAAGACGCACTTCGTCGACCTGAAGGAGCGCCCGGCCAGCGGCGGCGAGCTCAAGCGTTTCGCGCAGAAGTTCGGGTGGGAAAAGCTGCTCGACCGGCAGGGGAAGCGCTTTCGCGAGCGCGGGCTGCACGTGGCGCACGTGTCCGAGGGGCGGATCCAGGGGATGCTCGAAGACGATCCCGCGCTGCTGGTGACGCCGCTGGTGCGGCAGGGCAACGAGCTGGGCATCGGGTGGGACGAGGCACGCTGGCGCGACCACCTCAAGCAGGCGGGACAAACGTGAGGATCGTCGGAGGGAAATGGGCCGGTCGCCACCTCACCTCGCCCGCCGACCGGCGGGTGCGGCCCACGGCCGAGCACGTGCGCGACGAGTGGGTGAAGCTGCTCGAGCCCGATCTGGCCGGCGTGCGCGTGCTGGACCTGTTCGCCGGCACCGGCGCGCTGGGGCTGGAGGCCCTGTCGCGCGGCGCGAAGTTCGCCGACTTCGTGGAGACCCGCCCCGCCAGCCTGCACGCCCTCAAGGCCAACGTCGCCGCGCTGCACGTGCGCGAAAAGACACGCATCTTCAAGAAGGACGCGCTCCCCTTCGCCGCCGCGCTGGCGGAGGGCGCGTACGACGTGGCCTTCGCCGACCCGCCCTACGGCTCGGGGATGCTCGACCGCCTGATCGACAGCTGGCGCCAGGCCCCGTTCGCGCGCGTGTTCACGGTGGAGCACGCCGCCGACCACGCGCTCCCGCTGCGCGGCGAAACGTGGGACTTCGACGGCACCACCGCCGTCACGATCTACCGGGCGGGTTGAGGGGCTCTCCGAACTTTCGCTCGGCGTATCTTTCCATCTCAACTGCTGTTGTGGGGCGTGTTTGGCGCTTAGGCGCCAAAGCGGGCTGCGCGCGCGGTAGGCAACGATACGACTGTTGCCAACCGCGCCGGGCCCACGGCGGCCCGCCCCAGCCTCGTCTCACGCTGAGATGACGGCGCGGGCGGGCCGCCGCGTTCCCGGCCCTCCGGGCGCGCATCCCTCACGCTCCGGCGCCCATCGCCGCCGCCATTCGATCCGAATCATCCCGAAAAAACAAAAACGGAATCCGCGGACAGCCCTGCCGTCCGCGAATTCCGTCGTGGGGCCCAGTCGGCCCGCCGAGATCTATATCTATACTTTCAGCGTCGAGACTCACGTACTCGCGCACCTGTCATTAGCGACCGCGACACCCCTACCTCATCCCCACCGAAATCCCGACGTGGAAGTTGAACAGATTCGTCTCGCTGCGTACCGGGTCGATCGAGATGGTGCCGTTCGGGTTGTCGGTGATGCCGCCTTCCAGCAGGTAGTCGGCCTGGCCGTTGTGGCGGTACTGCACCCCCGCGTCGATCGAGATCGGCCGGCCGTGGCGCCGCACCGGGATGTAGAGCCCCGCGCCGCCGCCGTACGCGAACGAGGCGTCGTCGAAGTTGGTGGTGCTGGCGAAGCGCTCGCCGCCGTAGGTGCTCCCCACCGAGCTCTCGGTGAAGATGTACGACACGCCCACGAACCCGTTCAGGTACGGCCGCAGCACCCCCGTCGGCAGCCCGATCTGGGGGCCCACGCCGAAGAACGCGATGTTGTTGTCGGTGTTCAGGTCCACCGCGATACGCCCGCCGATGGTGGAGCTGAGCAGCACCCGCTGCCGCTCGTGGCCGTAGTTGAGCATGCCGGCGTCCACCCGCACCCCCACCCACCCGTCGTCGTCCGCGCGGACGAGGAGGTGCAGGCCGCCGCCGTAGCCGGCCTCCACGAAGTCGCGGAACTCACCCTGCGGCTGGGCCACCGCCAGCTCGCCGCCCAGGTAGGTGCGCGGCAGCGGCCGCTCGTAGTCGTAGCGGTAGTCGTAGTCGTCGTCCTGCGCCGCCGCGGCGCGCGCGACCAGCATCAGCGCGGCGGCAAGCATCGTGATCGTCCGGGAGCGCATCAGAACCTCGTGTGGCATGGAAGGGTCCCCGCGCGGGCTCGCACCGGCCCGCTCCCCATCATTGCCGCAACCACGATGCCCGGCGCCGCCGCAAGCGCAGCGCGTTCAGCCGCATCGACTTACGATTTCCAACCCTGATGCGGGCACGGACCGGCTGACCACGCGAGAGGACAGTCCCCCGCACGCCATGAGGGCGCGCGTGGGTCGCAGCGCCGCCCGGGCCGCGGTAGATTCAGCGCGGACGCGGGGCGGCGTGGGCCGCCGCGCAGGGGACACAGCGAAGGGGTGACGCGATGGCGGTGGAGATCAGCGGGCGCTACACGGGCGACCTGAAGATGGAGCTGCGGCACGGGCCCTCGGGGCAGCCGCTCACAACGGCGGCGCCGCGCGACAACATGGGCGACGGCAGCTCGTACTCGCCCACCGACCTGCTGGCCGCGTCGCTGGGCTCGTGCATGGTCACCACCATGGCCATCGTCGCGCGCCGCGAAGGGATCCCCTTCGACCGCGCCGAGTTCGTGCTGGAGAAGCACATGACCGCCGCCCCGCCGCGCCGCGTGGACGCGCTCCCGGTGACCATCCGCCTCTCCGCCAGCCTCGAGCCGGAGCAGCGCGAAAAGCTGGAGGCCGCGGCGCGTGGCTGCCCCGTGCACCACAGCCTCCTCCCCGAGATCCAGCGCGACGTGCGCTTCATCTACGAGTAGCGGCTACCCCGCCAGCGCGGCCGCCGCCAGCGCAGCGATCCGCTGCTGCGCGACCGGCAGCGCGTACTCGGCCACCTGCGCGGGGGTCACCCACGCCCAGGCGTCGTAGCGCAGGGGGATCGGGGCGCCGCCGGCCCAGTCGCAGAGCACCGCGTGGTAGGTGGCCCGCACGTGGGTGAAGGTGTGCTTGACCGAGCCGACCTCGCGGCCGGCGCGCACGGCGGTGCCCAGCCCCTCGCGCACCGCACGCTCGGCGGCGGCGCCCACGGCCTCGCCGCGGCGGCGCACCTCGGCGGGGAAGGCCCACATCCCGCCCAGGCGCGCGTCGAGGGGGCGGCGCACCAGCAGGATGCGCCCCTCGTGCGCGACCACGGCGGTGGCGGTGTCTTCGTGCGGGAGCGGCTTGGCCTTGCGGGGGGCGGGGACCTGTTCCTGGGAGCCGGCCACGCGCGCGAAGCACAGGTCGTTCGCCGGGCACGCCCCGCAGCTCGGCTTGCGCGGCGTGCAGACGGTGGCGCCCAGCTCCATCAGCGCCTCGTTCAGCTCGCCGGGGGTGGAGCCGGGCGCTAGCTCGGCGGCCATGTTCCAGAGCCGCGCCTGCGTGGGCTCGGGCTCGTTCATCCAGCGCGCGAACACGCGCCGCACGTTGCCGTCCACGATCGGCTCGGCGTGCCCGAAGGCGATGGACATCACCGCCCCGGCCGTGTACCGCCCCACCCCGGGGAGCGCCGCGAACGCCCTGGGATCGCCGGGAACCTTGCCGCCATGACGCATCGCCACCTCCCGCACCGCGCGGTGAAAGTTGCGGGCGCGCGAGTAGTAGCCCAGCCCCTCCCACGCCTTCAGCACGTCGTCGAGCGGCGCGTCGGCCAGCGCCTGGAGGGTGGGAAAGCGCTCCAGCCAGCGGCCGTAGTAGCGCAGCACCGTGCCCACCTGCGTCTGCTGCAGCATCACCTCGCTGAGCCACACGCGGTATGGGTCGGGCGTTTCCCCGGCGGCGGTGCGCCACGGCAGGTCGCGGCGGTTCCGGCGGAACCACTCCAGCAACGCCCGGCGCACCCCGGCCAGCGCCTGGCCCGAGAGGGGTTGGGCCACTGGGGCGCCCGTGTTGCTTTGGTTTTTGTTCGGTTTCAATCTACAAAGGGGCCGTCGTGGACGCAAGGGCCGCGGATGGTGCCGGCGCAGGTGAAGGCGGCGGTACACTCAACGAGTGCGTGAGTGCGTCGGAACGGGTGCGCCAGTGCGTTACGGCAGGTGCTGCCGCGCGTTCGGCCGGCCGGTGAGCCTGCCCGACGCCGGAACCCGACGCGCTTCCGCACCGGCGCACTCACGCACGCGTTGCAGTTCACGCACGCACGCACCTGTCGCAGTTCCGTCAAACTCCGAACTGCCGCAGATGATGATCGAGGTGCTTGTACGTGAGGTCGCCCCACTGCTTCCCCGTCATCGCGCCGAAGGCGGGATGGCGGGGCCATTCGGCGCTGGCCGGACGGCTGCCCATCCGCGCCATCAGGTCGCGGAAGCGGGCGAGGTCGGCGTCCCACTCCGCGGGCGGGGTGGCGAGGAGCTCGGGCGCGGTGGGCGTGCCCTGCGGCCACTTCAGCTTGTAGATCAGCAGCCAGCGCGCGAGCGGGTTGGCGATCGGGGTCCGCTTCGGCGCCGTCTTCAGCTCGCCCAGCCCCATCGCCAGCGATGCGTTTACGTGCGCCAGCATCTGCCCGGCGTTCATCTTTCCCCACTGCGGCGGCACGTCCGGCCGCACCCTCTCCATCCGCCCGATCAGCTCCTCGCGCGCCGCCGGGTCGAACACCGTCCTGACCGCGATCTTCATGGGGTCGTTCTCCTGTATCGGTTGACCCGCATCCACCGAACGCCCTGCCCGAAACACACTCGCGCGCTCACACGCTGGCGCACCTGTCCAGCCGTCTCTCCCGCACCCGCCAGGTCGCAGCCCTCATCGTGATTTCACCAGCTCCGGAACCTTCCACGCCACCGCCAGCACCGTCGCCGCGAGGAGCGCCGCGCCGATCTGCAGCGCCGCCTGCGCGCTGAGCCACCGCGACACCGCGCCCGCCTGCAGCGCGCCGATGGGGGCGGTGCCGATGAACATCAGCACGTAGACCGACATCACGCGGCCGCGCAGCCGGTCGGGGACGGTGGACTGCAGCAGCGCGTTTATGCTGGTGTTGTTCAGCACCACGCAGAACCCCACCACCGCGAGCAGCGCCAGCGACAGCGGAAACGAGCGCGAGCCCGCGAACGCGAACACCGACACGCAAAGGCCCAGCGACGCGCCCAGCATGATGCGCCCGCGGGGCACGCGCTCGCCCGCCGCCGCCAGCGCGATGCCGCCCGCCAGCGCGCCGCTGCCCGTCGCGGCCAGCAGCCACCCCAGGCCGTGCGCGCCGACCTTCAGGATGTCGCGCGCGAACACCGGCATCAGCATCACGTAAGGGAAGCCGAAGATCGAGAAGGCGGCGATCAGGCTCACCAGCGTGCGCACCAGCCGGTCGGAGCGGATGTAGGCCAGCCCCTCGCGGATGTTGTCGATCGTCCCTGCGCGCGTCTCCGGGGGGCGGAAGCCGGGGAGGCGCATCGCCCGCAGCCCGGCCAGCACGAACACGTACGACGCCGCGTTCACGTAGAAGCACGCCGCCGTCCCCGCCGTGCCGATCAGCCACCCCGCCACGGCCGGGCCCACGATGCGCGTGGCGTTGAACTGCGCGGAGTTCAGCGCGATCGCGTTCGGGAGGTCGTCCTTCCCCACCAGCTCCACGAAGAACGACTGGCGGGTGGGGATCTCGAAGGCGTTCGCGGTGCCAAGCGCGAAGGCGATGGCCAGCACCGCCGGGTAGGTGATCGTCCCCGTCGAGGTGAGGACGGCCAGGAGCAGCGCCAGCACCAGCGCGGCGGCGTTCGCCCGCATGATGATGGCGCGCTTGTCGGCGCGGTCGGCCAAGGCGCCGGCGTAGAGCGAGAACAGCACGGTGGGGGCGGATGCCGCGGCCGTGACCACGCCCAGCAGCAGCGACGAGTCGGTCAGGTTCAGCACCAGCCACCCCTGCGCGGTGGACTGCATCCAGGTGCCCACCAGCGACAGGAACTGCCCGGCGTAGAAGAGCCGGAAGTTGCGGTGCCCCAGCGCCGCCAGCGCGTGAACGCGCAGCGGGACCTCGGGCGGCGGGTCCGGCGAATCCGCCAGCGGCGCCGGGGGCGAGCGGTCCAGCTCGGGGGGTGGGGCGGTCTCGTCCGCGTCGGCCGCCCTCTCGCGGCCGGGCTCGTCGTCTTCCGTCAGGATGGCTCCCTTCAACACTGCGGATCGGCGGCTTATCTTACCCGTACCGGCCCCTCGCGCGCCACCGCGCGTACGGCGGCCGCGGCCCGCACCGGAGGCAGCGGATCCCATGCGCTTCACGCAATACGGCAAGTACACCGGCAACCTGGCCGATGCGCTGAACCTGCAGTCGCTGCTGGACCAGCTCTCCGACTTCCTCCTGCAGTCGGGCTTCGCGGGCGGGCAGCACTACCATCCGTACTGGGGCGAGTTCGGGGACGAAGACGACAAGTCGCTCGACGCGCTGAAGGAGGCGCTGCTGCGCGCGCTGCTGGAGAGCGGGATGCTCACGCCCGAGATGGTGGCCGAGTTGCGCGGCGACGGCGAGCCGAACGAGGAGGTGCGCCAGCAGATCGCCGAGCTCCTCGACCGGCTGCTGGAGCGGATGGTGGAGGAGGGCTACCTCAACATCGAGCAGCCGCCGCAGATGCCGGGCGGCTACGAGCAGATGGAGCCCGGGCACGGCAAGACCGACGACGCCCGCGAGGCCGCGCGGCAGGTGGAGTTCAGCCTCACCGGCAAGGGGATCGACTTCCTGGGCTGGCGCACGCTGCGCCACCTGCTGGGGGCGATGGGGAAGAGCTCGTTCGGCTCGCACGAGACGCCGCACCTGGCCACGGGGGTCGAGGCCGAGGCCGCCAGCCGCCCCTACGAGTTCGGCGACGTGATGAACCTGGACATCCCCGCCACGCTCAAGAGCGCCCTGGCGCGCGAGGGGCTGCGCGGCGACGGGACGATCGCGCTGGAGTACGGCGACCTGCACGTGCACCAGGCCGAGTACCGCTCGAGCTGCGCCACCGTGCTGATGCTGGACACCAGCCACAGCATGATCCTGTACGGCGAGGACCGCTTCACGCCGGCCAAGAAGGTGGCACTGGCGCTCACGCACCTGATCCGCACGCAGTTCCCCGGCGACACGCTGAAGGTGGTGACGTTCGGCGACGAGGCGGCCGAGATCCCGCTGAGCCAGCTCGCGCACGCGCAGGTGGGCCCGTTCCACACCAACACCGCGGCGGGGCTGAAGCTCGCGCGGCGCCTTCTGCTGGCGCAGAACAAGGACATGCGCCAGATCGTGATGATCACCGACGGGAAGCCGTCGGCGATCTCGCTCCCGGACGGGCGGATCTACAAGAACTCGATGGGGCTGGACCAGCGGGTGCTGCGCGAGACCTTCCAGGAGGTGGGCGCCTGCCGCAAGAGCGGGATCCTGATCAACACCTTCATGCTGGCGCGCGACCCGTACCTGATCGCCTTCGTGAACCAGGTATCGCAGATCGCGCGCGGCAAGGCGTATTTCACCAGCACGATGACGCTGGGGCAGTACATCATGCGGGATTTCCTGCGGCGGCGGACGCGGCGGGCGGGATAGATGGGTCGCGCTACGGCGGAGCCTGCTGATACGGATCCTACGAACTCCGTTCCGCGAGCGGGCGGTTTTGCGTGAGGGATTCGCGCCCGGAGGGCCGAGACGCCGGCGCGCCCGCGTCGGTGCCGCGGGGAACGAGCGCGGCCATGGCGCGCCGGCGGCTCGGCGCCGTTGGCAACGGCGGTATCGTTGCCTACGGCGCGCGAAGCCCGGCCCGGAGCGCAGCGGAGGGACACGCCCCGACCCGGCTCTTCCGTTCCGGGTCCGGCACCAACTTTTCGCACCCCGTATGACAGGCGCGCCAGTGCGTGAGTGGGCTAGTGCGTTGCCGCGTCTAAAGTTAAAGGCCCCGGCGGGATCGATTCCGCCGGGGCCATCGTGTACTGGGACGGGACGCTGTGCACTACAGCTTGATGCGGAACTCGAAGCACTCGATGGAGAGGCCCTCGCGGAAGTAGAAGCGGTGGGCCTGCTCGCGCGTGACGCGGGAGATGAGCTGCAGCTCGGAGCAGCCGTTGTCGCGCGCCTCGGCCTTCAGCCAGTCGAGCAGCTCCTTGCCGTAGCCGCGCGAGCGCACCGTTTCGTCGCTCACCAGGTCGTCCACGTACAGCAGCTTGCCGCAGTACAGCATGTGCATGAAGCGGTAGCCGGCCACCGCGCGCACGGTGCCGCCGTCCTCCAGCGCGGCCAGCCGGTACCCGTCGCTCCCCATCATCCCGCGGACGATGGAAACGTAATCGCCGCGCGGGATGTGGGGGCGGAGCTGGGCCATCACGTCCCACGTGGCCAGGATCTCGTCGTCGCTCTCGGGGGTCGTGATCGGCATCGGGCGGGAGGGGCGGAGGCGGGTTCGGAAGACGTCAGGTCGCGGCGAAGTTACGGAATGCGGAAGCGGCCCGACAGCCGGGCCGCTTCCATCTCCTGGTCGTCTGACTCACCGCGGTAAGGCGCGCGCCCGAAACGCACTTGCGCACCTGTTCGCAGTTTCCGTCCCTCACATCCCCGTCGGATACGTCTCCGGCACCTCGTGCTCGGGCGCGGGGGCGAAGTGGAGCGGGTGCAGCGCCTCGCTCCGGTCGATGTACAGCATCGCGTCGTAGCGGTACGGGAGGACGGTGGGGACGTAGTTGCCGTACGCCTCGCGCTCGGGGTGGTAGACCACGCCGATGGCGCGGTGGCCGCGGCGGTCGAGCGCCCCGGGGACCTCGTCGAAGCCTTCCAGCAGCAGCAGCTTGTCTTCTGGCGACGCCTCGTGGAAGACGTGCTCCCAGCTCCCGGCGCGGGCGGCGGGCACCTCCATCCGCTGCATCGGCGCGCCCCACTCCGCCCCCGCGATCACCGTCCCCTCGTACGACGAGAAGCCGGCGATCACCACGTCTTCCCCGTACGCCTCGCGCGCGAGCTGGCCGATGTTCACCATCCCGCCGCGGGCCATGTCGGTGGCGCGCGCGTCGCCCACGTGCGTGTTGTGCTCCCAGACGATGGCCTTGGCGCCGGGGCCGTGGTGCTTCATCAGCCGGTCGAGCGTTTCCATCATGTGCGTGTCGCGCACGTTCCAGCTCGCCGCGCCGCCGCGGATCATCGCGCGGTAGTAGCGCTCGGCGTTGTGGGCGACGAGCGCGTTCTGCTCGGCGTTGAAGAACGCCTCGGGGCCATCGCGGCGGAAGCCGGGGCCCTTCTGGCGCAGCTCGGCCAGGGTGGCGACTACCTCTTCCTCGCAGTCGGTGGGCACCATGGCCGTGGCCCACGCGTATTCCTGCACGTCTTCCTCGAACGGGTCGAAGCAGCCGTACGAGCTGCGCGCCCGCGCCGCCAGCGCTGGGTCCACGCGCTCCAGGTAGCGCGTCACCACGTCGATCGACTCGTACAGCGAGTACACGTCCAGCCCGTAGAAGCCCACCCTGGCGTCGTCGACCCGGCCGTGGTTGAGCTCGCGCAGCCACTCGGCGAGCGCGATCACCTCCTCGTTCGCCCACATCCAGGTGGGCCAGCGGCTGAAGGCGTGCACCACCTCGCGCGCGGTGGCGCCGGGCTCGCCCCACTCCTTGGCGTAGACGTTCAGCGCGTAGCAGTCGGGCCAGTCGCCCTCCACCGCGATGAAGGTGAAGCCCTTCTCGGCGATCAGCCGGCGGGAGATGCGGTCGCGCCACGTGTAGAACTCGGCGGTGCCGTGGCTGGCCTCGCCCAGCAGCACCACGCGCGCGTCGCCGATGCGGTCCAGCAACGGGTCCAGGTCGCCGTCGTCGCGCAGCGGCAGCGCGCGCTCCCGCACCGCACGGATCAGCCCGTCTTCCGCCATCCTCGTCCTCCCGTGCGTGTCCGCCCGATTCGTTGGGCGGCGCGGAATCCGCAGGTTCCACGCCCACCAGCGCACCACCGTGAGCGCCTCTTGAATAAGGTGCCGAACGCGCACTGATGGAAACTCACAATCCCTGCATGGCGATCTCAGCCCATGCCATCTGCCGCAACACCTTGCGTGTGGATGGCGGCTCGAGCCCACGGTAGCCTGCAACCGCTGGTTGGTGAAGTCCAAGTGAGATCCCCAGCAATGCGGTTCGGAACGTTACAGTGACCTTCCAGGAGAGCGCACCGCGGGGGATGCCAACGCAGCGGCGAGCGTCGGAGACGTTCGCCGCTTTCGTAGTGATGATCCGGATGGTGTGATCAGTCCTTGTACGGATCGATCTCGTTGGCGCCGGCCATGACCACCACCAGCGGCTGCAGCACGTGCTGCACCTCGATGGTGGGGCCCTGCGCCTCCAGCACCTTGGTGAGGCGGCGGTACACCTGCGGCGCCTCGTCCAGGCCGCCGCCGCGCAGCACCACGCCCTTCTTCGCCAGCCACTCCTCCACCATCCTCGGCTGGATCTTGCCGTGGCTCTTCACCATGCCGCGGCGGGTGCGCTTGCCCGCGGCCTCGGTGCGGCTCATCACGCGGCCGGCGCCGTGCACGGTGCTGAACATCGCGTCGCGCTGCACCGCCGCGATCTCGCTGTCGTCGGGCACGGTCGCGCCCCGCACGATCACCGCGTCGTCGCCCATCGACCCGCCGATGAAGCCGCGCTGGCCGGGGAACGCCGGCGTGGCGCCCTTGCGTACCACGATGTACTCGGTCGGCTCGCCCTCGGGCGACACGTGCGTCTCGCGCCAGGCGAAGTTGTGGTGGTTGTGCACCATCTCCAGCTCGGTGCCGCCCAGCAGCGCCACCACGTGGCGCGCCACCCACTCGCGCCCGGCGTAGGCGTAGCGCCCGGCCAGCTCCATCAGCTGCCAGTAGTCGTGCCCCACCGGCTGCGTCACGTCGAGGAGCACCTCCTTCTCCCGCGCGCGCTGCCCCCAGTCGCCGCCCTGCGACAGCGACAGGAAGTCCGACGCGACGGTGTGCCCGAAGCCGCGGCTCCCGAAGTGCACGCCCACCCACACCGCGCCCTGCTGGTCGGCGAAGACGTCCACGTAGTGGTTGCCGCTCCCGACGGTGCCGAGCTGGCGGCGCGCCTTGTCGCGCAGCGTGTCGCGGTAGCCGCCGGTGTTGGGGATGGCGTACCACGCGGGGTCGTTGAAGAGCGGATGGTCCACCGGCGCGTCGTCGGCCTCGTTCTTCCGCCCGATGCCGAAGCTCACGGTGGACGCGATCTCGTCGGCCACGCGGTTGATGCGCTTGTCGGTGGCGAGGCGATGCGGGTTGCGCCGCGCCTCGTCCAGCGTGAGCCGCTTGGTCACGTCGCCGATGTCCAGGTCGGTGCGGATCGCGCAGTTGCCACACGCGATGTCGAAACCCACGCCCACCACCGAGATGTGGTCACGGTACGCTGCCACCCGGCCGATCGGCATCACGTAGCCCACGTGCCCGTCAGCCATCAGCGCCACGCGGTCGGCGCGGCTGGCGACGTCCTTCAACTGGCTAATCGTGTTATCGCTGTGCTGTCCAAAAATCTTCATCTCAAGCAAACCTGTTGGAGGCGTTAAGTCTCTTCTTCCAGAGTCCTCTACTTGAAAGAGGTTGGCAGCCGGTGCATCGATGCATTATTGTCCTGCTGGTTTTTTCATCTCTTACGAAGGGCTATTATGGGCCACATCGGTAACCGAACAGATGCATTCGATGAAAGAATCCATCTCTCCGATCGCGCAAAGAACCAGATTGACCTCCTCGGCCTATCGGAAAAGTTCGTTCGAATGTTTATCGCACGCTGGGCGCGTAGAATCCAGACAACTGATTACGCAATCCTGAAAGCAGGTGAGTTCGAGATCCGGGTCCGACGGATAGGACGCGGCATCAGCAAACATTCTGAGACACGTGCCGAGCGATTGAGGCTGCTCCGTCGCCAGATCAAGAACTTACGCAACTCGAAGTGGATTGTAACCGATGTGCGCCACGCCGAAACAGCGGCACCGTCGCTTCCGCAGCGGCCATCGTTGTCCGACCTCGTCCTCGACAGCCTCATTCCTGAACGGCCAATGCAACCGTTGTTGCGGTCGTTAGCAACAAGCATCTACATCGAGAACGCTAGCGACGAACAGGGCGAGGTTGTAACTGCTGCTCTCGAAGCCATGCTGGCTGAATACGGCTTCGAAATGGTGGAGCCAAGAGATGTCTAGGGCACTTGGTTGGCTCCGTCGGGCGTTTTTTCGTACTAAAGAAGCAGTCACTCACGAGGAAGTCACCCGGCGCCTCCAAGAAATCGAGCGAGGGTTGAAGGTCGTAGGCCTCGAGAAGCCACAGGCCGAAGCCGATGGAGTGCGACTTTCTGGAGCGGCAGCTCTGCTCGAATCCATCGGCGACAACGACGCCGTCGCGCTTGTCGGCTCTGTCCTACTGGTGCGCCAACGTCAACCAGACGATCACCACAAAACCTTTGTTCGCACACTCACCCAAGCTGAACTGATCCATCTCGAGAAGCATCCGGACTTGCTTCAGTCCCCGCAGACAATTTTGAACGCTCTGTCGAAAGCAGTGATCATACCTCAACTCGAGGCGCATGCGTCATCCGCGTCAACAGACAGTCTCCACGGGTGTTAACCCCGAGTAAATAGGCGTGCGGCCCGGAGCCCGGGCTCCGGACCGCGCCGCCTACCGCGCGAACTGCCCGATCAGCGCCGGCGCGGCGGCGTCGAAGCCCACCACGTCCAGCATCCCGGCATCGTCCGGGTCCGCGATGGTGAACCCGTTCGACGCCATCGCCACCACCACCAGCTTCGCGGCGATCCCGCCAGCCTCGCGGTACTGCCGCAGCGCCTGCGCGGGGTGGATGGAGCCGGCCCACGTCTCGTTGTCGGTGTAGATGACGAAGACGTCGACCGCCCACCGGTTCTTGCGCGCCTCCACCATCGGCAGCGCGCAGTCGGTCCCCCCGAACGGCAGGTTCGAGACCCGCGCCACCGCGTCGTCCAGCCGCTGCCGGGGCGACAGGGCCAGCGTGGTGAGCCCCGACGGGAAGCCCGGGTGCATGCTCGGGTAGCTCCCCGCGGTGAAGGCGGTGAAGAAGTGCCGCGGCTCGGTGGCCGCGGTCACCAGCGCCATCGCCGCACTCGCCTCGCGGCAGCTGAGGCCCTGGAGCCCGTGCACCGGGGCCGTCATGCTCCCCGACACGTCGAGCGCCAGCATCGTCCGCTTGCCGCTGGGCTCCACCGCGCCGAAGGCCAGGTAGAACGCCGCATCCAGCGCGTCCACCACCCCGGCCACCGGCTGCCACACCCCGCTCCCGCGCACGCCGTGCCCACCGGCGTACGTCCGCAGCGCCGACAGCACCTGCACCGGGTGCACCCGCGCCCGCTTCAGCGCGGCGGCGTCGGCGATGCGCGCGGCCACGGTGGCCACGGCATCGCTCCCCGGTGCCAGCACGCCCACCCGGGTGAGCGTGGCCAGGTTCCGGATCAGCGCGGTGAGTGGCATCCCCTCCAGGAGCGCCTCCCACACCACCGCGTGCGCCAGCAGGTGCGTGGGCACCATCTCGCGCGTGAGCCGGTGCTCGCGCACCCACTCCGCCGCCCGCCGCGGCTCCATCTCCGCGTCGGCGTGCAGCCCGGCCACGGCGCGCACCAGCCGCACCGCGTCGGTCTCGGGCGCGTTCTCCGGCAGCGCGCCGGTCACGGCCCGGGCCAGCAGCGCGCGCCGCTCGTCGCTCTCGGGCTTCGGGTGGGCCAGCCGCAGCGCGTCGCGGTGCGACCAGCCGTCGCGCTGCGGGTACTTCAGGAGCTGGTAGGCCAGCTCGCGCGGGGGCCGGGCCGTGTACCACCGCCCCACCGCCCGCCGCACACCCCGCCCCCACCCGCGGAACGCCTGCACGTAGCGCAGCCAGTGCAGCAGGTGCGTTCCCGTCCGCGCCACCCGCGGCAGCGCCTCGAGGGCGGCCGCGCGCGTGGCCTCGTCGCCGGTTCCCGCGGCCATCGCCAGGGCGAAGAGCGCGGGGTCGTTGCGGGGCGCGCGCCCCGCCTCGCTCACCTCCACGATCCGGGCGACGGCGCGCGGGCCGTTCTCCGCGATGCACTCGGCCACGGCGGTGGCGTTCTCCACGGTGAGCTCGCGCTCGCCGATGTAGTAGGTCCCGCCCTCGGTCCCCAGGACCAGGAACCGGTCGAGCCGGGCCCAGCGGTCCACCGCCCACGTGAACCCGCCCGCCGAGTTGGGCGCCTGCCCCGCGTTGGGGATCGGCGCGCGCTGCGGCGTGACGAGCGCCCGCAGGCGAGTCGCGAAATGCTGCGTGAAATCCATCATCCTGTTTCACCCGCCTCCTTTCCGGGCTGAGTGTGAATCGTGCTGCGCCGCGCGCGGAACATTGGGGTCCCGTCGGGCATTCGGCCGTCCGTGGTGCGATGACCCGCGCGGATCGGCCCGCGCGCGGCGCGGGGTGGAAGGGAGCCGGATGAGTGGCGCCGGCCGGTCTGGTTCTCCGGTTGCCCGGTCACCATCCGTTACAGGGATGCCGATAACCGAACGGCTTCGACCCGGCTTCCTTCCGTAATCATGCGTACTGCGTGCTTCGTAGGACCGATTCGGCGACGAAGGACTCGTCTCCTTCGATCGATCGTCGGCTCATCTCGGGCGACGATACTCGAGATCGACCGCCGCGCCGCGCCCTCTCCGGCCGCCTGAGGGCGTCCACCTCTCCCGTTCCGGGAGAGGTTGTGGGGGCGGGTCTCGCGATCGCTTCCAAAGCTCGGTGCTGGATGAGGTTGTGGGGCGGGCACCCGACGAGTCCCAACTATCGGGCACGCGGATGGTTGCAGGCCCCACCGCCGCCGCGGATGCCTCCCTCTCCCGGAACGGGAGAGGGGAGCGCTCTCAGGCGCGGGGAGAGGGCCGCGGCGCCGCCGCATGCCCCTGCCTTCGACGACGCGAGGGATCTCGCGTCGTCGTCGTAGCTTCTGTCGATCCACCGCACCGCCGCGCGCGGACGAAGATTCGCGTCGGCCCCGGGGTCGCTTGTCCCGGGTGAGGTTTGGAGCGATAACCGATCGCGGGCGGCCCGCGCGCGGACGATGCGGGGATTCTTCTTTTCTGCAGACGGCCCGGCGGGATTCGAACCCGCGACCTCCCGATTAGTAGTCGATAACCCTCGGCCTTCGGCCCGGCCCAAAGGCCGGACAAGGGTGCTGGCGAAGGAAAGTGCTCTACCACTGAGCTACGGGCCGAACTTCACTGCGCGTCCGTGTGCGAGGGCGGAAGCCCGGCGGGACTCGAACCCGCGACTTACCAGGTGCGATAATCCTCCGCCTTCGGCCCGCGGCAGCGCCGCGGACGAGGAAGATGCCGGGGAGGAACTCGGTGCTCTAACCAGCTGAGCTACGGACTTCCGCACCTCGCACGAACGGGCGGCGTGGCTGACATCGCCCACGTGCCTGCCATCCATCCATCCTGACTCGGCCGGCGGGCCGGCGGGAACGTGTCCGCCTTCAGCCCAGGGAGTCGCGTTCGCCAGTGCCTCGGGGCTCGCACGCCCCGCCGGCGCCGCCGGCCGTTCCTGCTCCAGGCCCCACTCGCGGGGGGCCGGATCACCTCCTCGTTCGCTCGTCGGAAAAGTCGAGCGGCGGCAAACAAAAATCGCCCCACCCGCGTCTGCTGCGCGGGCGAGGCGATCGGTGATCGCTCCGATGGGACGGGATGCCGGCGGACACTATGCCGCCAGCCCGGTCCTCCCGCGCTGTTCCTGCCCGGTTGCCCAGCTTCTCCCGATCGTCTCCACCACGTCCGCATCCGCCGTCGCCGGCAGGTGCAGCAGGCCGAACGGCGCGTACGTACGCACCTCGCCCTGCGGGGTGATGGGGCACGCTTTCCCGCCCGCGGCCGGCTCGAGGCCGGTGCTGGGGGATCCGTGCACGGAAGGGGTGGAATCGGCTTGCTGCATCTCGCTACGGTTGCTGCCGGTGTTCCCGGCGGGGTTTGTGACTCGTCAGGCTGCTGTCGTAATCCCTGGAACGCAAAATCGCGCCACCGACGTCTCACCCCAGCTTCTGCTGTGGCGCGGCCATCCTACCCGCGAACGGGATCGGAAAACCGGAACGACATCGGGACGCGACTCCCAGGAGGCGACGAGTCTACACGAGATCCCATCATCCGTCAACCCCCGTCTTTTCCTCATTCGTCCTCCCCCTCCATCCCACCTCACCGGGAAAACCCGTGCTAAGCGACGGCCGGCGAACGGCTTGCGGGGGGATGACGACGGCGCGGCGAGATGGACAAAATGCTGCCCGTCCACGCCGCTCTTGCCCGCCGTGGAGGCGCGCTCCACAATCCCTGGCGTGGCATCCCGTCGTGCGATGGTTCACCCCGGGCCAGGATCTTCCCCATGCAGGCAGAGCCACACGCGCACGCCGAGCTCATGGCCGCGCTGAGCGAGGTGGAGCGCGAGGTCGCCGCGTTCTTCCGCGCGCTCCCGGCCGACGATTTCATCACCCCCCCGGGCGAGGCGTGGAGCCCGGCCGAGCACCTGCGCCACCTGAACCGCTCGGTCGGCGCGGTGGCGCGCGGGTTCGGAATGCCGCGGTGGCTGCTGCGGGTCCGCTTCGGGCGCGCGCGGCGGCCGTCGCGCACCTTCGCGGGTCTGCGCGACGATTACCGGTCGCGCCTGGCCGCCGGCGGGCGCGCGTCGGGCGTGTACGTCCCCCCGCGCGAACCCACGCCGCCGGGCGAGGTGGAGGCGTACCGCGCGCGGAACCTGGCGCGCTGGGCGGAGGTCAACGAGGGCCTGCGCCGCGCCCTCGCCCGCTGGAGCGACGCCGACCTGGAGCGCATCACTCTGCCGCACCCCATCCTCGGCTCGCTCACCGCCCGCGAGATGCTCTTCTTCACCGTCTACCACGGCCGCCACCACGTCGAAGCCGCCCGCCGCCGCCTTCCCCACGCCGCGCCGGTGTGAAGCGGGCGAGCGTATCGATCCGCGGTTCCTGACGTAGGAGTGGGATGAAAAAAAGCCGGCGGGGCAGACGAAAATCGTCCGCCCCGCCGGCTTGATTTACGGCTATGCCCGACCGTCAGCTACGCGGCCCGTCGTCCGCGGCGGTCGCGGTTGCGACGGGCTCGCCGTCGTCGGACGCGTCCGGCCCCGCGGCGGCATCGGCCGAGACCGACGTGTCGGGGGCGGCGACGATGCGCGTGTTGGGGAGCGCGACGACACCGGCCTCACTCGCGGGCGCGTCCGGCGCATCCGCGGGGGCGGCTCCGGGGACCAGCGAGCTCAGGATGCCGCCGAGCGCCTGCGAGAGCGCGGCCGGGTCGGCGCCGGTGGCGATCTGCTGCTGCATGCGCACGATCTGCCCCGCCACGTGCAACCGATTCTGCGAGATCTCTTCGCTCGCCTTCGCCTGCGCCGCCTGCTCGCGCTGTACCATCTCCTGGCGCGGGCTGTTTCGGAATACGCTCTCCACGCTCTCGACCATCTTGGTGAGGATGCGGTACACCGCGCTCGCCGAGAAGCCGCTCAGCATGGCCAGCGTGGGCACCCCCACCGCGAGCATGTCCTTGTTGGAGGCATCGACCTCCACCGCCGCGGGGAGGAGCGTT
>DASQLJ010000006.1:0-5992 GCA_035630095.1 Longimicrobium sp. | reverse complement strand
TGGCCCACCGGATGCACTCCGCGTGGTGCGAGCCACGCCGTGCCGAGGTCCCCCCGGCACGAAGGCGGCACGAAGGGGGGGTGAGGGGGGCAGGGCAAAGAGACGCGCGTCGAGATGAACGGCGAACAGGTCGAGCGGCACCTCCGGCACCTCATCACGGGGCTTCTCCACGTCGGGCGGCTTCGGCGAGGGGTGCCGCTGCCCAGCATCCGCGGCACGGCGGCGAGCCTGGGGGTGGACCACCGCATGGTCGCGAGCGCCTACCGCGCGCTCGAGACCGAGGGGCTGGTGGAGATCCGGCCGGGGTCGGGCGTGTACCTGGCGAACGACGTGTGCGGGGGGATGGAGGCGCCGGAGCCGGCGGGCTGGCTCGCGGGGGTGCTGCAGGAAGGATGGAACCGGGGGGTCGCGCGCGGGGACGTGGCGGGACTGGTGGCGCGCTGCGCCGCCTCGCGCGTGTGCTGCGCCTGCGTGGAATCGAACGAGGACCACATGGTCGCCCTCGCCGCCGAGCTGGAGGGCGGCTTCTCGCTCGAGGTGCGGCCGGTGCTGGTGAGCCCCGCCGCGACGGAGGCGCAGGTCCCAGCGGAGGCGCTGGAATCGGCCGACCTGGTGGTGACCAGCGTCTTCCACGCCGCGGCCGCGCGCGCCGCCGCGGCCCGCGCGGGAAAGCCGTGCGTGGTGATGCAGGTGAATCTCCAGTTCGCCGCCCGCGTGGCCGGGATTCTCGGCCGGCGCGGGATCACCACCGTGATCGCCGACCCGCGCTACAGCGCCCGCGGCACCGCGTACCTGCAGATGACGCCGCACCGCGGCGGCGTCCGCTTCATCCGGGTGGACGAGCTCGGCGACGCGCCGGAAGTGGACCTGCGCGCCGAATCGACTCTGGTCACCCGCGCCGCGCGCCGCCTGCTGGGGCTGGCGGACTACCACCTGGTGGAGCCGCCGCCGGGCTACGTCTCCCCCGAATCCGCCCGGGAGCTGTTCGGGGCGATCGTGGCGCTCGGCCTCGGCTCCGCGGCCGGCGAGCGGCGCTGACGGGATTCGGGTCGAGAGATGGCGCGGGGGCTTCCCCTTGGCGCGGCATCCCCCGCCCGGTACACTACACGCCCCGGGATCATCGACCCACAACGCGATTCACACGGAGGGCGGCGTTTGAAGGTCGTCACCATCGGCGGCGGGCCGGCGGGGCTGTACTTCGCACTGCTGATGAAGAAAGCCGACCAGCGCCACCAGGTGGTGGTGCTGGAGCGGAACCGCCCCGACGACACCTTCGGCTGGGGCGTGGTCTTCAGCGACCAGACGCTGGGGAACCTGCGCCTGGCCGACGAGGAGAGCTACCGCCGCATCACCGAGAGCTTCGCCCACTGGGACGACATCGACGTCCACTTCAAGGGGCGCACGATCACCTCCGGCGGCCACGGCTTCAGCGGCATCGCCCGCAAGAAGCTGCTGCAGATCCTGCAGGAGCGCGCCGCCGAGCTGGGCGTGGAGCTCCGCTTCGCCACCGATCTCCCCACCCCCGACGCGCTGGCGGAGCTCGGCCTGGGCGACGCCGAGCTGATCGTGGCCGCCGACGGGGTGAACAGCGTCACCCGGCGCACGCACGCGGGCCACTTCCAGCCCAACCTGGACGTGCGGACCGCGCGCTTCGTCTGGCTGGGGACGGCCAAGCTCTTCGACGCCTTCGCCTTCATCGTCGTGCGGAACGAGCACGGCGTCTTCCAGGTGCACGCCTACCGCTTCGACCACGAGCACTCGGCGTTCATCGTGGAGTGCGACGAGGCGAGCTGGCGCGCCGCCGGCTGCGACCGGATGGGCGAGGCCGAGACGGTGGCGTTCTGCGAGGGGCTGTTCGGCGAGTGGCTGGATGGGCACCGGTTGATGAGCAACGCCGCGCACCTGGCCAGCCCGTGGCTCACCTTCACCCGCGTGGTCAACGGGCGCTGGCACTTCCGGCTCCCCGCGGACGAGGCCGGGCGCGCGCCGCACGTTGTCCTCGTGGGCGATTCCGCGCACACGGCGCACTTCTCCATCGGCTCGGGGACCAAGCTGGCGATGGAGGACGGCATCGTGCTGGCGCGCGAGCTGAACGCGCGCGAGTGCGTGCGCGAGGCGCTGGAGGCGTACGAGGCCGAGCGGAAGCTGGACGCGGTGCGGCTGCAGAACGCCGCGCGCAACAGCATGGAGTGGTTCGAGAACGTGAAGCGCTACGTGCACCTCGAGCCCGAGCAGTTCGCGTACTCGCTGCTGACGCGCAGCCAGCGGGTGAGCCACGAGAACCTGCGCCTGCGCGACAACGCCTACCTCGGCGGCGTGGAGCGCTGGTTCGCCGCGCGCTCGGGCGTCGAAGGCGAGGCCGCGCCGCAGCCGATGTTCACCCCCTTCCGGCTGCGGGGGATGACGCTCGCCAACCGCGTGGTGGTGAGCCCCATGGACATGTACAGCGCGGAAGACGGCACGCCCAACGACTTCCACCTGGTGCACCTGGGCGCGCGGGCGCTGGGCGGGGCGGGGCTGGTGGTCACGGAAATGACCTGCGTGTCGCCCGAGGGCCGCATCACCCCCGGCTGCACGGGGATGTGGCGCCCCGACCACGCCGAGGCCTGGCGCCGCATCGTCGACTTCGTGCACGGCTGGACGCCCGCCAGGATCTGCCTGCAGCTCGGCCACTCGGGGCGGAAGGGCTCCGTCCGCGTCCCCTGGGAAGGGGGCGACGTGCCGCTGCCGGCGGACAACTGGGAGGTTCTGGGCCCGTCCGAAGCGCCGTACGGCGAGGGGTGGCGCGCCCCGCGCGAGATGACGCGCGCCGACATGGACACGGTGCGCGACCAGTTCGTGCGCGCGGCGGAGATGGCGGCCGGGTGCGGCTTCGACATGCTGGAACTGCACTGCGCGCACGGCTATCTCCTCTCCTCCTTCATCACCCCGCTGGCAAACCGGCGCACGGACGAGTACGGGGGATCGGTGGAGAACCGCCTGCGCTTTCCGCTCGAAGTCTTCCGCGCGATCCGCGGCGCCTGGCCGGAAGACCGGCCAATCTCGGTGCGCATCTCGGCGACGGACTGGGTGGCGGGCGGCATCGGCGGGCCCGAGAGCGTGGAGATCGCGCGCGCCTTCGCCGAAGCCGGCGCCGACGCGATCCACGTCTCGACCGGGCAGACCAGCCCCGACGCGAAGCCGGTGTACGGGCGCGCCTACCAGACGCCGTTCAGCGACCGCATCCGCAACGAGGTGGGCGTGGCGACGATCGCCGTGGGCAACATCACCGAGGCCGACCAGGTGAACGCCATCGTGGCCGCCGGCCGGGCCGACCTGTGCGCCCTGGCCCGCCCGCACCTGGCCGACGCCGCGTGGACGCTGCACGCCGCCGCGGAGCAGGGCCACACCGCGCAGTGGTGGCCGCCGCAGTACCTCACCGGCAAGCAGCAGCTGGAGCGGAACCTGGCGAAGAAGGCGGAGCTGGCGGGGGGCGGGATTTGAGGGTGGCGATGCGCGAGTCGGATTGCGGTGCGCTCGGCGGCATCGCGCCCTCTCCGGCCGCCTGAGGGCGTCCCCCTCTCCCGGGACGGGAGAGGGGAGCGCTCTCAGGCGCGGGGAGAGGGCGGCGCGGAGTATCCGGAGCGAGGGAGGGGTGGCGCGGGGGAGAGGGCGGCGCGGGACTTCCGGAGCGGGAGAGGATAGCGCTCGACTCTGACTCGGAGGCAGGAGACTGGTGACGGAACAGGGCGGATTTCTCCAGGGCCGGCACGCCATCATCACCGGCGGCGGCCACGGGATCGGCGGGGCGATCGCGGAGGCGCTGGGGGCGCTGGGCGCGAGCCTGTCGCTGATGGGGCGCGACGAGATGAAGCTCGAGGCGCACGCCGCGCTCCTCGACGAGCAGGGCGTGACGGTCGAGATCATCGAGTGCGACGTGGCCGACGAGGTGTCGGTGGACGGCGCCTTCGCCATCGCGCGCGAGCGGCTGGGCGAGGTGCACGTCCTCGTGAACAACGCCGGCCAGGCGGAGAGCGCCGCCTTCGCCGACACCGATCGCGAGCTGTGGGACCGGATGCTGGCGGTGAACCTGACCGGCACCTATCTCTGTACGCGGCAGGTGCTTCCGGCCATGCTAACGGCGCGCTCGGGGCGCATCGTCAACATCGCGTCGACCGCGGGGCTGCGGGGCTATCCGAAGACGGCGGCGTACTGCGCGGCCAAGCACGGCGTGATCGGCCTGACCCGCGCCCTGGCGCTGGAGACGGCGAAGAGCTGCGTGACCGTCAACGCCGTCTGCCCCGGCTACACCGACACCGACATGGCCCAACGCGCGGCCGAAGGCCTCTCCACCGCGCTGGGGAAATCGCACGACGAGGCGCGGGCGATGCTCACGCGCATCAACCCGCTCGGCCGCCTGGTCCGCCCCGAAGAGGTGGCGGCGACCGTCGCCTGGCTCTGCTCCCCCAACGCCGCCGCGATCACCGGCCAATCGATCGCCGTCGCCGGCGGCGAGGTGATGTAGGAGAGTAGTGGACGCGGGCGGGTCCGGTGCGCTCCGGCGGCCCCCGCGCGCCCTCTCCCCGCGCCTGAGAGCGCGTACCCTCTCCCGTCCCGGGAGAGGGGGCATGCCGCGGCGCCTGCGCCCCCTGCGTCCGCCTCCACGAGAAGGCTGCAGATGCGCCGGAAAGCCGCCCAGCAACCTCTCCCGGAACGGGAGAGGTGGACGCCCTCAGGCGGCCGGAGAGGGCGCGATGCCCGCGCCAAACACGATAGCCCGTCGACACGCCGACACCGGATGCCCGGCCTGCGCCGAACCCGTCCGAACGAACCGATAGCCATCGAACGATGACCACCAAGATCCTCGCGGCCGAGCTGAAGCCCACCTCCTTCCACTGGCGCGTGGACGGCCCCGTGGCGACCGTCACGCTCAGCCGGCCGGAGCGCAAGAACCCGCTGACCTTCGAGAGCTACGCCGAGTTGCGCGACACCTTCCGCCAGCTCGGCTTCGCCACCGACGTGAAGGTGGTGATCATCACCGGCGAGGGCGGCAACTTCTGCAGCGGCGGCGACGTGCACGAGATCATCGGGCCGCTGGTGAAGATGAAGGAGGAGGGGCGGATGGACGACCTTCTCGCCTTCACGCGGATGACCGGCGACCTGGTGAAGGCGATCCGCGGCTGCCCGCAGCCGATCATCGCCGCCATCGACGGCATCTGCGTGGGCGCGGGGGCGATCCTGGCGATGTCGAGCGACCTGCGGCTGGGCACGGCGCGCAGCAAGGTGGCGTTCCTCTTCACGAAAGTTGGCCTCAGCGGCGCCGACATGGGCGCGTGCGCCATGCTCCCGCGCATCATCGGGCAGGGGCGCGCGGCGGAGCTGCTGTACACCGGCCGCACCATGGGCGGCGAAGAGGCCGAGCGCTGGGGCTTCTACAATCGATTGGTCGAGCCAACCACCTTGCAGGACGAGGCGCTCGCCCTCGCCCTCCAGCTCTGCGAGGGCCCCACCTTCGCGCACGGCATCACCAAGCGCTGCCTCCACCAGGAGTGGAACATGGGCGTGGACGAGGCGATCGAAGCCGAGGCCCAGGCCCAGGCCATCTGCATGCAGACGGAAGACTTCGCCCGCGCCTTCCGTGCCTTCGCCGCGAAGGAGAAGCCGAAGTTCGAGGGGAACTGAGGCGCGAGAGACGCGTCAGCAGGCGGATCCCGATGGGCGTTGTGCAGCGTGGTTCGGAAGGATCTACAAAAGGCGGCTGAAGCCGCAGGCTAGAACGATGGGAAGCCTCGCAAACTGCGCGAGGCTGTTCGGTGCGGGGGACGGCTTACGCGCGCCCAGCCGACATGGTCACGGCGCCCACGAGGCCCGATTCCGCGCACCGGCACCGCGGCCGAGCCGGCGCCGACAGTCCGCGAAGGCGGACTTCGTGTAGTTGTTGCAGCGAATTCATTCGCCCTGCTCCCGAGCGGGGCGATGCTGCCTGCACTGGCCGGCCCACGCTCGGGGGCCC
>DASQLJ010000005.1:0-6500 GCA_035630095.1 Longimicrobium sp. | reverse complement strand
CACGGCGAACACGTCGCTCGCCCCGGTGCCGGTGATGCCGTAGAGCGGGAGCCCCGAGCCCACCGCCGACCGCGTCCACGCCGCCCCGTTCCAGTGCAGCACGTCGCCGCCGGAGACGACCCACACGTCGGCCGGGCCGCTGCTCCAGCCGGAGTACAGGCCGGTGAGCTCGATCTCCGGGTCGCTCACCTCGCTCCACGCGGCGCCGTCGTAGTGGTAGAGCACGCCCGTGCCGCCGAACGCCTCGCCCGCGGCCCACACGTCGCCGGGGCCCGTGCCCCAGACGGCGTTCAAGTCGAGCTCGGCGAAGGTGGTGTCGACGCTCCATGCGCCGTCGTAGTGCAGGATGCTGCCGCCTTCGCCCACCGCCCACACGTCGGCGGGGCCGCTCCCCCACACGCCGTACAGCGGGTCCTCGAAGCCGACCGGCCCGTCGTTGGTCCAGCCGATGCCGTCGTAGTGCAGCATCCGGCCGCCGTCGCCCACCGTCCACACGTCGTTCGCCGACGAGCCCCAGACGGCGTAGAGGTCGAGCCCGGAGTAGCCGGTGTCCACCTCGTCCCAGGTGGTGCCGGTCCAGTGCGCGACGAGTCCCGAGCCGCCCACGGCGTACACGTCGCGCCCGTCGCTCCCCCACACGGCGAAGAGCTGGCTGGCGCAGCCGCAGCCGCCCGCGTCCATGGCGCGCCAGTAGTTGCCGTCGTAGTGCAGCACCGCGCCATCGCTCACCGCGAACACGTCGTGCGCGGTGGCGGCGTACACGCCGTAGAGCGGCGCGTAGAACACCGGCGTGCCGCGCTCGGGGCGGAAGTGCAGGATGCTGGTCTCGGCCGGGGTCTGTGTCTCCACCAGCAGGAAGAACTCGAACTGGTCCACCGCGCCGTCGATGCTGAACTCCCAGAGCTGCGGAGCGGAGACTTCGCGCGGCTGGATCACCTCGGGGTAGACGAAGTACTTCTGGCCCGAGGCGGTGAAGGTGCCGATGCTGTCGGTGAGCACCTCGACCGAGCCGGTGCCCTGGGTGACGTTGGGCCCCAGGACGAAGAAGACGCGGACGCCGTAGGTGCTGGTCCCGTCGGTGCCGATCGGCTGGTCGAGCAGGTTCTGCACGGAGAGGTCGGCGCTCAGAACGTTGTCGGAGTCGTTCCATGCCACGTTGGTCGTGCGCAGCCGCACGTTCAGCCCCTGCCCGCCCATGATGATGTTGCGGCGCACCCCGCGCGGCCCCACCGGCTCGCACGACATGGCCCGGGTGGTCACGGCGACGGCGCAGCGCAGCTCGGCGCGCTGCGTCTGCTGCGGCACGGGCGAGCGCGTGGGCGGCGCGGCGGTGGGGGTGTCGCGGCAGGCGCCCGCGGCGAGCGCCAGCAGCAGGGCGGGGAATCGCAGACGAGAGAGGCGCACTGCACCCTCCAAGGCTCGGTGTAGGATCGGGGACGGGAGCGCCGGCGCCGGGCGAGATCGGCGCGGAAGGCGGGCTGCCGCGCGGGGTGCGCGGCCCGGCTGCCCCGCGCAAGGAAGGATCGCGCGTGGGCGGAGGAAAGATACGGCGGGCACGCGTCGATGCAAAGCATGTTTACAGCCAGCTCGTCCCCGCGCCGGAGCGTGGGCCGCGCGCCCCTGGTGAACGGAGGGCGCGACCTGCGTTCGTCGTCCACGTCCCGGCCTTCTCCGGCTCGCGGCGGCGGCATCGGGACACCTGCGCGCATCGTCGCGCGCCTTGCTCGCCGAACGGTCCGCGATCAGCTTTGACGCCGGGCCGCATCCCTGCGATCGCGACGTCCGCGTCACCGTGTCGGCAATCCTGTCTCCAGCGACGATCCGGATGGTCTCGACCTTTGCCCGTGCCGCCGTTCTGAGCCTGCTCGCGGGCGCTGCCGCATGCGGTCCGGCCACGCCGCGCGGGCCCAAGCCGATGACGCTGCCGATCGTGCAACTCGTGGATTCGGTGGCGTGGGAAGACGCGATGGGCGAGGGAACGCTCCGCCGCGTGGAGGTTCGGCAGGGGGCGCGGGTGGACACGATCCCCGGCGTGCTCACGGAGGAGCCTCCGACCCTCGTCGCCGGCCCGCGGCTGATCGGCTTCGGGTACGAGCAGGGCAGCATCACCAGCGTGTTCGAATACGACGTGCGCTCGCGCAGGCTGGAGCAGCGGCCGCTTCCGATCGACTTCCACCCGTATTTCTCGGCCCCGGCGTTCTCGCCGGATGGGCGGCACCTGGCGTACGTCGTGGTCCCTGGCGATGGGACGGGGTACGCGGTCGCGCGGAGCTGGCCGGACAAAGCCCTGGTGTGGCAAAGCTCCACCGTGGAGATCCCCGCGACGGACGCGCGCGGCGGAAGCCACGGCCGCTGGCTCTCGCCCGACGTCGCGGAGGTGAGCTTCGAGATCGGTTCGGGCACGGATACGCGATGGTACCGCGTGCACGGATCGGTGCTGCAGCGCCGGGTGATCTCGGCCGACACGGTGGCGCGGCAGCCGGGGACGTGAGTGTGAAGGCCCGTGTGCGACCCGTCTCCACGATCGAATGTCGGCGCGTCGGCGGGGCTTGACGATCGCCCTCCCGCGGGCGTTCGTCTGGGTACGATGACCTGATCGCGCCGCGGCTCCATCACGCGATGCTCGCCCGCGCGCCGACCTCTCCCGAAGCGGCCGGGCTGCGCAACTTCGTGCTCACCAACGAGCACTCGCCGCCGGTGTTCCGGGTGAACGGCCCGCTCTCGAACCTCGCCGAGTTCGCGGCCGCGTTCGGCTGTGCCGCGGGCGACGCGATGGTGCGCCCGCCCGAGGTGCGGGCCTCCATCTGGTGAGCCGCGCGCTTTCGTGAGACACCGCCGCGGGGCGGCTCCGGGGGCCGTTCGGCCGAAACCATCATGGCAGGATGTGCCGGCCTTCATCCACGCGGAAAGGCAGGTGCCGGATGGGGATCATGATCGGCCTGGGCGCGGGCTTCATCGCGTTCGGCTTGCTGGCGATGGGCGCGAGCGCCGCCGCGGTGCTGCGCGCGCGGCGCGATGCGGCGTCGCGCGTCGCGGCATGGGGCGTGGTCGTGGCGATGCGGCCCGTGGAGGGCCGGCGCGGCTTCATCCAGTGCCCCGTCGTCCGCTTCCGCGCCGCGTCGGGCGAGATGGTGGTGGTCGAATCGTCCATCGGAGGGCAGCCGGCGCTGCACGCGGTGGGGCAGCAGGTCACCGTGTTCCATCCGCCCGGCCGGCCGCGCGAGGCGGAGCTCGAGGTGCCGCCCGTGCTCTGGATGATCCCGGCCGGCATCTTCGCGGTGGGGCTGGTGTTCGCGGCGGTGGGCGCGGTGCTCGCACTCGTTGGCGTGATCGCGGTGCTTTCGCCAGCGGCTGGTTCCGGCTGACGGGCGGTGGCAGGATCGATGGATGGCCTGAGCCACCTTCTCCGCCGAACCGCCGCGCCGACGTCGACGGAGGTGGCGTCCGGGCTGGCGGTTCGGCGGGTGCGCGGACGGCCGGCTTCTCCCACGACCGATTTCCCGGGACAGGAGGGACGGGGGGATGGATCACCAGGGCGGGGGATCGCTCAACCGGCTGGCGTTCAGCGCCACGCTGCACTGCCTGAGCGGCTGCGCGATCGGCGAGGTGCTGGGGATGGTGATCGGGACGGCGCTGGGGTGGGAGGACCTGCCGACGATCGCGCTATCGGTGGTGCTGGCGTTCATCTTCGGGTACGCGCTGACGATGCGGCCGCTGCTGGGCTCCGGGATGGCGCTCCGGGCGGCGCTGCCGCTGGCGCTGGCGTCGGACACGCTCTCGATCACGGTGATGGAGATCGTGGACAACGCGATCATGATGGTGATCCCGGGCGCGATGGACGCGCCGCTCTCCTCTCCGCTGTTCTGGGGCAGCCTGCTGGGCGCGCTGCTGATCGCCGGCGCGATCGCCTTTCCGCTGAACCGCTGGCTGATCATGCGCGGAAAGGGGCACGCCGTCATCCACCAGCACCACGCCCACGGCGCCCACGACGCCGCGGCGGACGAAGGCGCGTCGCGACACCACGACCGCGGGCATCACGGCTCGCACAACTGAGGTTTTCGAGGGCGACGGTGCCGGCGCGGATCCACGGCGCGGCGCCCTCTCCGGCCGCCTTAGGGCGTCCACCTCTCCCGTTCCGGGAGAGGTTGTGGGGGCGGGCTTCCGGCGCGTCGGAAATCGTCTCGCGTCGGTGGGTCCGCGGGGCACGACACGGGCGCGGTAGCCACCCTCTCCCGGAACGGGAGAGGGACAGGCGCCCTCAGGCGCCAGGGAGAGGGCCCGCGGGGCCGCCGGAGCTCAGCGGAGCCTCGGCGGGAAGATGTCGCGTAGGCACGCCTCCGGTCGCGTCCGAGACTGCCGACGCGGCCGGCGGCTGGCGTTCGGGGGGTGGCGCGGGTATCCTTGGCGGCCCTGCTGCCACGCCGACGGAGGGCGCGCCGGGCTCCGGACGCCGACGTCGAGCCGCGCGCCTTCCGCCACGCGGTTCTGCGGGGGCCGGGCGGGCGCGGGGTTGCCGTAAACGCAGCGACGCGTGAGGGATGCGCGCCCGGAGGGCCGGGAACGCGGCGGCGGGGCAGTTTCCGCCGCCGTGGGCCCGGCTGCGTTGGGCACGGCGGTATCGTGCCCTACGCAGCGCGCAGCCCGGCCCCGCGCAGCGGGGACACGCCCCACCCGTGCCGTTGCCGTTCGCCGTCCGTCGTTCGAAAAAACGTCGAGCTTCGCCGTTCAACATAGATCCTGAATGCCCGTAGACCTTTCGCACCTCAACCCCGAGCAGCTCCAGGCGGCCACCCACTTCGAGGGCCCCCTGCTGGTGCTGGCCGGCGCCGGGTCGGGAAAGACGCGCGTGCTCACGCACCGCATCGCCTGGCTGGTGGAGGAGATGGGGGTGGACCCGCAGACGATCCTGGCGCTGACCTTCACCAACAAGGCCGCCGGCGAGATGCGCGAGCGCGTGCGCCACCTGCTGGGGAAGGAGCCCGCGGGGATGTGGATCGGGACGTTCCACGCCATCGGCGGGCGCATCCTGCGCCGTGACGCGCAGCGGCTGGGGTGGACGCCGGGGTTCATGATCTACGACTCGGACGACGCCGAGGGGCTCACCAAGCGCATCCTGCGCGACCAGCTGCGGCTGGACCTGAAGCGCTGGCCCCCGCGCGCCGTGCACTCGGCGATCAGCGCCGCCAAGAACGAGCTCACCTCGCCCGAGGCCTACGCCCAGGCCGCGCGCGACGTGTTCGAGCTCACGGTGGCCGACGCGTACCCGATCTACCAGAAGGCGCTGCGCGACGCGAACGCCTTCGACTTCGACGACCTGCTGGTGAAGCCGGTGGAGCTGTTCCGCGCCAACGAGCGGGTGCTGGAGCGCTACCGCGACCGCTTCCGCATCATCCTGGTGGACGAGTACCAGGACACCAACCGCGCGCAGTACGTGTTCCTGCGGCTGCTGGCCGAGACGCACCAGAACATCTTCGTGGTGGGCGACGACGACCAGTCGATCTACGGCTGGCGCGGCGCCGACATCCGCAACATCCTGGACTTCGAGAAGGACTTCCCCGGCGCCCGGGTGGTTCGCCTGGAGCAGAACTACCGCTCGACGCAGACGATCCTGGACGCGGCCAACCGCGTGATCAGCGAGAACCGCGACCGCAAGGGGAAGACGCTGCGCACCGACAACGCAGGCGGCGAGCGGGTGACGCTGGTGGAGTGCGCCGACGAGGCCGACGAGGCCGCCTGGATCGCCGCCGAGATCAACGCCCGCATGGGCGACGACGGCAGCCTGAAGCTGAAGAACTTCGTCGTCCTCTACCGCACCAACGCGCAGAGCCGCTCGATGGAGGAGGCGATGCGGCGCGAGGGGATGCCGTACCGCGTGATCGGCGGCACCCGCTTCTACGAGCGGCGAGAGATCAAGGACTCGCTCGCCTACCTCCGCCTGGTCGCGAACCCCGCCGCCGACGAAGCATTCCTGCGCGTGGTGAACGTGCCGAAGCGCGGCATCGGCGACGCGTCGATCGCGCGGCTGGGCGAGTGGGCCACCGCGCGCGGGCTGCCGCTGCTGGCCGCCGCCGAGCGCGTGGCCGAGATCACGGAGATCCGCGGGCCCGCCGCGCGCGCGCTGCCGGAGCTGGCCGCGCTGGTGGCCAGGCACGCCGCCGTGGCCGACCGCCTGCCGCTGGACGAGGTGGTGCGCGGGATCGTCAACGGGAGCGGGCTGATCGAATCGCTGAAGGAGGAGGGCGCCGAGGGGGAGGACCGCATCCTCAACGTGGAGTCGCTGATCGCCGGCGCGGCCGAGCTGCAGGAGCGGCTGGCGGAGGAGGACCCGGAGCTGATGGAGGAGCTGGCGCAAACCGAGCAGGCGGCGCCCCGCGCCATCGACCTGTTCCTGGCGCACGTGGCGCTGGTGGCCGACATCGACCAGCACGACCCGCACGCCGACGCGGTGTCGCTGATGACGCTGCACAACGCGAAGGGGCTGGAGTTCCCGGTGGTCTTCA
>DASQLJ010000004.1:0-3134 GCA_035630095.1 Longimicrobium sp. | reverse complement strand
CGTGCCGCCAGACGAGCTGCACCGGCTCGCGCAGCCCCTCCCAGGCCACGGCCGTGCGGAGGATGTCGTGGCGATCGATCACCGCCTGCAATGCGGCCAGGTACTGCTCCAGACGCGCGCGGGTGTCGAACTCGGTCACCGTCGACGTCAGGTAGGGGTCCCCCTCCTCCGACAGCAGATGGTGGAAGAGGAACCCCTCCTGCAGGTGGGTCAGGGGGTAGATGTCCTGCACGTTCGCGGCTCCGCCCGGCACCCCCGCCACGATCCGGTCGATCTCCGGCTGGCTCAGCTCCACCAGCGGCAGCATCTCCGGCGTGATGGACCCGCACCCCTCCGGGATCCCGTTCGCGGGGACCTCCACCTCCAGGGACGCCCGGCCCACGGCCAATGCCAGCTCGGCCAGCACCGGCGTGGTGAACAGTGCCCGCACGTCCATGTACAGCCCCACCCGCCGCATCCGCTCGATCAGCTTGATCGCCAGGAGCGAGTGCCCGCCCAGCTCGAAGAAGTGGTCCCACCGCCCCACCCGCTCCAGGCCCAGCACCTCCGCCCAGATCCCGGCCAGCGCCGCCTCCACCTCCCCCAGCGGTGCCTCGTAGCTCCGCCGCGCGTACGCATCCCCCTCCGGCGCCGGCAGCGCCTTGCGGTCCAGCTTCCCGTTGGCAGTCAGCGGAAGCCGCTCCAGCGGGACGAACGCCGCCGGCACCATGTACTCCGGGAGCTTCCGGCGCAGGTGCTCGCGCAGGACTCCCGCCTCCCCATCGCCCACCACGTACGCCACCAGCCGCTTCTCCCCGGGCACGTCCTCGCGGGCCACGACCACGCAGTCGGCGACTCCCTCCTTCCGCCGCAGCGCGCTCTCGATCTCGCCCAGCTCGATGCGGAAGCCGCGCACCTTGACCTGCGCGTCCAGGCGGCCCAGGTACTCCAGCTCACCGTCCGCGCGCCAGCGCGTCCGGTCGCCCGTGCGGTACAGGCGCGCGCCGGGCTCGACCGCGAACGGGTCGGGGACGAAGCGCTCGGCGGTCGCGGCGGGGCGGTCCAGGTAGCCGCGCGCCACCTGTGCCCCGCCCACGTACAGCTCGCCCGGGACGCCGACCGCCGCCGGCCGCCGCGCCGCGTCCAGCACGTAGCAGCGGGTGTTGGCGACCGGCTTCCCGATCGGCACCCGCGAGACACCGCCGCTCTCCGGCGCTTCCCAGAACGTCGCGACGATGGTGGTCTCGGTGGGCCCGTAGCCGTTCAGCAGGCGCACCCGTCCGCCCGCTGCGGCCTGCCACGCGCGCACCCGCTCGGGGAGCGCGGCCTCCCCGCCGATCACCACCAGCCGCAGCGACTCCGGGAGCGCCTCGGGACGGGCATCCAGGTGGGGCGACACGTGGTGCCACACGGCCGTGGGCAGATCCATCACGCTGACGCCCCACCGGCCGCAGGCCTCCCAGAACGACCCGGGGGTCTCGAGCATCTCCTCGGTGCGCAGCACCAGGGTCGCGCCGGAGAGGAGGGTCGGGAAGATCTCCTCCGCCGCGGTGTCGAAGCTGATGGAGGCGAACTGGAGGACCCGGTCGCCCACTCGGGTCGCGAACACGGCGGCCGCGTGGGCGACGTAGTTGACGAGCGCGCGGTGCTCGACGGCGACGCCCTTGGGGGTCCCCGTGCTCCCGGAGGTGTAGATCACGTACGCCAGCGAGCCGGGCTTCGCCCCGCCCTCCAGGTTTTCCCCGCTCTCCGTCTCCGCGATGGTCGGACACACCACGCGCGTCCCCGCCGGCACCGGGAACGTTTCGCGCGGTCCCGCCTCCGTCAGCAGCACCGCCGCCGCGGAGTCGGCCAGCATGAAGGCCAGGCGCTCGGCGGGATAGGCCGGGTCCAGCGGCACGTACGCGCCGCCGGCCTTGAGCACCGCCAGCACCGAGACCACCATCTCCGGGCTACGCTCCAGGCAGACCGCCACCCGCACCTCGGGCCCCACGCCCAGGCGCCGAAGGTGCCGCGCGAGCCGGTTGGCCCGCTCGTTCAGCTCCCGGTACGTCAGCGTCTCTCCTTCATGGACCACCGCCAGCGCGTGCGGCGTCCGCTCCACCTGCGCTTCCACGAGCTGGTGGATGCACAGGCCGGCCGGGTGCGGCGCACGGGTGGCGTTCCACTCCTCCACCACCTTGCGGCGCTCCGTTGCATCCAGCAGCTCCAGCTCCGAGAGGCGCACGTCCGGCTCGGCCGCGACCTGCTCCAGCACCCGCTCCAGGTGCCTCGCCATCCGCTCCGCGGTAGCGCGGTCGAACAGGTCGGTGTTGTACGACAGGCTCCCCCGCCCGCCGCCGGGGCCTTCCGCGAGCCCCAGGCTCAGGTCGAACTTGGCGGTGTCCACCGCCGCGCCGACGGGCTCCATCACCAGCCCCGGGAGGACGCTGTCCGCGCCCGAGGCGTCGTCGAGGGAGACCATCACCTGGAACAGCGGCGAGTGGCCCAGGCTGCGCACCGGCTGCAGCTCGGCCACCAGCTTCTCGAAGGGCACCTCCTGGTTCTCGTACGCGCCCAGCGTGGCCTCCCGCGCCCGCCCCAGCACCTCGCGGAAGCCGGGGTCTCCACCGAGGTCGGTGCGCAGGACCAGCGTGTTGACGAAGAAGCCGATCAGCTCCTCGACCTCCTTCCTCGTCCGCCCCGCGATCGGGCTCCCCACGACGATGTCCTCGCTCCCGCTGTACTTCGACAGCAGCACCTGGAAGGCGCCCAGCAGCACCATGTACAGCGTCGCCCCCTCGCTCCGTCCCAGCGCCCGGAGGCGCCCCACCAGCTCGCCGGGAAGCTCGATCCGCTCGTGCGCCCCCCGGAACGTCTGCTCCGCCGGGCGGGGACGGTCGGTGGGCAGTTCCAGCAGCTCCGGGGCGCCCGCCAGGCGCTCCCGCCAGTACGCCAGCTGCCGATCCAGGGCCTCGCCCTCCAGCTGCTCGCGCTGCCACACCGCGTAGTCGGCGTACTGCACCCCCAGCTCCGGCAGCGGCGACTCCCCGCCCTCGCGATACGCCTCGTACAGCGCCGACAGCTCGCGCAGGAGGACACCGGTGCTCCACCCGTCGGTCACCACGTGGTGCATCAGCAGATGCAGCACGTGCTCCGCTTCGCCCAGCCGCAGC
>DASQLJ010000003.1:0-3208 GCA_035630095.1 Longimicrobium sp. | reverse complement strand
ACGCGAATGCCGTCCGCGGATGAGGGCCGCCGCAGCCGTGGCGTTCCAGCGGTACGGGTGGTGCAAACAGCCGCCGCACCCCATCCTCACGTGCGATCCGCACGCCCTCGCCGCTCGCACGCGGCGGGGAGGGCGGGCACGTTCATCCGCGCCTCCGCCGCAGCCGGCGGGGACGCGCGATTGTTTTCACACCGGTCCGGCCGCGGAAAGCTCTTCGGATGCAAGAACGCACCACCAATCGTCCGCTCGTCCTCACCGCCCTCGTGCTGGCGATGTTCATGTCGGCGATCGAGAGCACCATCGTCGCCACCGCCATGCCCAGCATCGCCGCGGAGCTGGGCGGGTTCGCGCTCTACAGCTGGGTCTTCTCGTCGTTCCTGCTGATGCAGGCGGTGTCGATCCCCATCTTCGGCAAGCTGTCGGACCTGCTGGGGCGCAAGCCGGTGTTCATCGCCGGCGTGCTCGTGTTCCTGGCCGGCTCGGTCCTCTGCGGCTTCGCGCGGTCGATGCCGCTGCTGGTGGCCTTCCGCTTCCTGCAGGGGATCGGCGCCGGCGCCGTGCAGCCGATCACGGTGACGCTGGTGGGCGACCTCTACACGCTGGAAGAGCGCGGCCGCGTGCAGGGATACATCTCGAGCGTGTGGGGCGTTTCGGCGATCGTGGGGCCGCTGGTGGGCGGGCTGATCGTGCACAGCGTGGGATGGCCGTGGATCTTCTGGATGAACCTGCCGCTGGGGCTGGCCTCCATCGCCCTGATCACCATCCACCTGCACGAGGGGCTCGAGCGCGAGCGGGCGCAGGTGGATTACCCGGGCGCGGCGCTGCTGCTGGTGACCGTCGGCTCGCTGATGCTGGCGCTCACGCAGGCGAGCGCGTGGGACGCGGAGGTGGTGATCGCGCTGCTGGTTACCTCGGCGCTGGCCTTCGTGCTGTTCATCCGCCAGGAGCGCCGCGCGCCCGACCCGCTGATGCACGTGGAGCTGTGGGCCGACCCGCTGATCCGCTACGCCAACGTGGCCACGCTCACCTCGGGGATCATGATGATCGGGGTGATCACCTTCCTCCCCACCTTCGTGCAGGGGGTGCTGGGCGGGTCGGCGCTGCTGGCCGGCTTCACCCTCTCGATGATGATCGTGGGCTGGCCCCTCGCCAGCTTCATCGCGGGGCAGCTGATCCTGCGCGCGGGGGTGCGCAGGCTGGCGCGGGCGGGCGGCGTGGCGGGCCTCGCCGGCGCGCTGCTGATCGCGCTGCTGGCGGGGCGCGGCGCGCTGGGCGCCGGCGCGGGCTCGTTCGTCCTGGGCGTGGGGCTGGGGTTGCTGTCGACCACCTTCGTGGTGGCGATCCAGACCAGCGTGCCCTGGAAGCAGCGCGGCGTCGCCACCGCCAGCAACATGCTGATGCGCATCGTGGGCGCCGCGCTCGGCGCCGCGATGTTCGGCGGGGTGCTGAACTGGCGGATGGCGCGCTACCTGGAGCGCAACGGGCTGGAGGGCCGCGTCTCGCTGGAGAGCATCCAGGAGTTGATGGGCGAAGCCGCCCCGCGCGCCGCAACCCTGAGCGCCGACGTGCTGGCGCTGCTGCGCGGCGGCCTCGCCGAGAGCCTGCACCTGGTGTTCTGGGCGATCGTGGCGACGGCCGTGGTGACGCTCTTCGCCGCCTTCCGCGTCCCGGAGATGGAGCGCGAGCCGGACCCGGACGCGGCGGCGGGCGCGGGTGGGTCGTAGATGACGTGTTGAGCGGCTGCGCTTAGGGGCTCCGGCTGCGGCGGGGAGCAGGGCGAATGAATTCGCTGCAACACCGACACGAAGTCCGCCTTCGCGGACTACTGGCTTCGGATCGGCCGAGACTGGGGTGCACGCGACGGGGTTCGTGGCAGCCGCGACAGTGGAGGTCCGGATGACTTCCGTGGGTGAGAACCCGTCGCGAGCGCACATCTTCGCGTGTCGATCCGCGGCCGGAGACGTGCGCCCCCGCCGCAGTTCCATGCCCCCCTCCCCCGCGAAGCGTGGGGAGGGGGTCGGGGGGAGGGGCCCCGCCGCCGCGTGCGCCGGTGCCCGGGTTCCGGCGCAATCACCCGGCGAAGTCGAGGGCCCAGAGGCTTTCGTCGCCGGTGATGAAGAGGCGGCGGCCGTCGGGGCCGCCGAACGCGCAGTTGGTGCAGCCGTGCGGGGTGGGGATGGTGCCGAGCGGCGTTCCGTCGGGCGCGAAGACCTGCACGCCGGCGCCGGAGCTGGTCCACACCCATCCCCGCGCGTCCACGCAGAATCCGTCCGGCAGCCCCGGCTCGATCACGCGGAACACGCGGCGGTCCGCCAGCGACCCGTCCGCGCCGACGGTGAAAGCCAGGATGTGGTGCCGGTCCTCCGCCGTGTCGCTGACGTAGAGGGTGCGGCCGTCGGGCGAGAACGCGAGGCCGTTCGGCTGCTCCATGTCCGCCATGCGCGTGAGCTTGCCCGTGGCCTCGCGGAAGCGGTAGATGCTGCGGTGGCCGAGTTCGGGGGTGGCGGGGCAGCCCTGGCGCGGGTTCAGCAGGCCGTAGGTGGGATCGGTGAACCAGATGGCGCCGTCCGGCCCCAGCACAAGGTCGTTCGGCGAGTTCAGCCGCCGCCCGCCGTACTCGCCGACGAGCATCGCCGTCTCGCCGCGCTCGTCGGTGCGGCTGATGCCGCGGCGGCCGTGCTCGCAGTGGATCAGCCGTCCATCGGCGTCCAGCGCGTTGCCGTTGATGAAGGCGGTGGCGTCGAGCACCACGTCCACCGCGCCGTCCGGATGCCATCCGTAGACGCGGCGGCCCTCGATGTCGCTCCACACCAGCATCTCACGGGCGGGCCACCACACCGGCCCCTCGCTGAACAGCGCCTGGTCGTACAGCGAGAGCAGCGCGGCGCCGGGACGCAGCACCTCCGCGAAGCACGGGTCGTGGACGATGGGCGCGTCGGCATCTTCCACCCGCGCCGGCGGACCCGGCTGACGCACGCGGCAAGGTGAGGTTTCGGCACTCATCGGGTGGATCTGCTCATGTCGGTCTTCTGGTGATCGGATGCGGGTTTGCATGGATTCGGCTGCTTTGATCGTTGCGGTGGGCGGCGCAAGGATCGGGCTCCGGCGTGGGCAGCGGGGGCGGACGACGGGGGGTCTGCGCATGCGGCGGCGGGGCCCCTCCCCCCAACCCCCTCCCCACGCTTCGCGGGGGAGGGGGGGCATGGAA
>DASQLJ010000002.1:0-2978 GCA_035630095.1 Longimicrobium sp. | reverse complement strand
CGACGCCAGCAGCCGCAGCGTCCGCCGGCAGACGCGCTCGCCGTCCATCCCCGCTTCGACGAGCGCCGGCGTCACGTCGCCGCCCGCGGCCATGCGCGCGGCCAGCCACGGCGGCGGCGGCTCGGCCGCGCGCTGCGCGAGAAAGCGGTAGAGGTTGGGGATGCCGACGCCCGAGCACACCCGCTCGTAGCTCACGTGCCCGTGCGCCCGCTGCAACTCCGCCAGCAGCCTGCGCTGGAGCGCGCCGCGTGGCGCGAAGTCGGTGTGCCCGCCCTCCGTCGGCAGCGCGAGGAAGCCGGCGCCGTCGGGCACCAGCATCGCCTCGCCGAGGCCGGTGCCCACGGCCACCACCGCGCGAACGCCGCCCGGGTCCGCCTCGCCCTCCAGCAGCGGCGCCACCTGGTCGGGCCGCAGGTGGGGCAGGGCATAGGCGGTCGCCTGCAGGTCGTTCACCAGCAGCACGTCGCCCATCCCCAGCGTCTCCGCCAGGTGCGCCGCGCGCAGGCACCAGGGGAGGTTGGTGATGTGCGCCACCCCGCCGATCACCGGCCCCGCCACGCTGAACGCCGCCCGCCTCACCGGCCCCGGGTGCGCCGCGCGGAAGGCGGCGACCACCGCCTCGAGCGACGCGTACTCGCGGCTGGGGAAGACGGCTTCCGCGACGATCTCGGCCGACCCCGCCTCCACCAGCGCCAGCACCGTCTTGGTGCCGCCGATGTCACCGGCCAGCAGCATCCCGTCCCGCCCCGCCGTGGACGACGGTGCGAACGCGGGCGTGCGCGGCGTGGAAACGGAGTGCGGCGGAGGGCCGGGAACGGGCAAAGGCGTGGGAGGCGTGGAGGGGCGCGACCTGGCCAGAGAACGCTCGCGGGGGACGCGAAACGTGCCGGCTCAATCAATTGTCACGTTTCTTGACAAAGGGTGAGGAGACGATAATCCGCCCCCCGCGCCTCCGCAACCCTTTTCGCGCCTCGGTGTCGATGGTCCGGCGCCGCGCGCGCACGGTGCGGCTTGCGGCACCGTGGAGGCGGGGCGCATCTTTCCCCCGTCTCGCCGATTTCGGACGGCGGACGGACAAATTCATGTCGCCGCATCGCGTGCCCGCTCCGGGCCTGCCAGCCCTCCCCTTCACCGGTACGCCGTGCGAAAGATCGATCCGCGCAGCTTCCAGCGTGCCACGCGCACCACCACCAAGGACATCAATCGCCAGATCGTCCTGAACCTGGTGCGCGAGTACCAGCCCATCTCGCGCGCCGACCTGGCGCGGCGGATGGAGGTGGCGCGGGGGATCGTCACGCCGCTGGTGAACGAGCTGATCGAGCAGGGGCTGCTGGTGGAGGGGGCGATGGGCGCCTCGCCGCGCGGCCGCAAGCCCACCCTGCTGCACGTGCGCGCGCACGACCGCCTCACCGTGGCCGTGGACGTCCGCCTCTCCGAGACGCAGATCATGCTGGCCGACTTCAGCGGCCGCGCGCTGTCGACCGAGCTGCTGGCCACCCCCGCGCGCCCCGACGAGCTGGTGGCGGCGCTCGCCACCCGCATCCGCCGCCTGGTCGACGCGCACGCGGCGGACGGCGAGTGCCAGGGGATCGGGCTGGTCGTTCCGGGGATGGTGGACCGCGCCACCGGCCGGCTGGTGAACGCGCCTACGCTCGGCTGGCGCGACGTGGACCTGCGCGGCGCGCTCGAAGAGGCGGTCGGCCTTCCCGTGCACGTGGAGCGCGACGCCGTCGCCTGCGCCCTCGCGCAGATGTGGATGGGGCAGGGCGCCATCGAGGGCTCCGACAGCTTCGCCTACGTCACCTTCTCCGACGGCGTGGGCGCAGGGTTGGTGGTCGGCGGCCACGTGGTCCGCGGCCACCGCGACGCCGCCGGCGAGTTCGGCCACATCCCCCTCTCGCTCGAGGGCCCCGCCTGCCTCTGCGGCTCGCACGGGTGCTGGGAGGCCTACACCTCCAACACGGCCGTGGTGGCGCGCTACCTGGGCCGCGAGCTCAGCACGCGCGAGAGCTACGCGCAAGTCCGCGAGACGCGGCTCACCGTGCTCGACGTGATCGCCCGCGCCCGCTCGGGCGACGCCACCGCGCTCGCCGCGCTCGAGGTTACGGGGCGCTACATCGGCCTGGGGCTGGCGGCGATCGTGAACGCGCTCAACCCCGGCCGCATCGTGGTGGGCGGCGACATCGCCAGCGCGTGGGACCTGATCCGCCCGCAGGTGGTGGGCGCGCTGGCCGAGCGCACGCTCACGCAGGGCGCCGCCGCCACCCCCGTCATCCCCGAGCCCCACGACCCGCAGACCCGCCTCCGCGGCGCCGCCGCCCTCGTGGTCGCCCCCATGTTCGCCGCCCCCAACATCGGCTGACGCGGCCCGAGCCGTCGTCGCCAGCGTGACGTCTATATAGAGGTGTTGCAGGAACGATGTCCGTCGACGCGTGCTCACCCGCCGTCGGCGGCTTTTCGCGTCTGCGGAAGACGTCTTAACTCATTTGATTCCTGCATCTTGAACGAACGTTCGCCTGATGACGAGCGGCGACCGAGGGGTTGACGGTCGCGTGCCAGGGGTGTATCATTGGCGCCCCGCTCGAAACCCGAAGTGACTGACCTCCGCGAGGGGGTTGACGAGGATTGGAGAGGGGGTTATCCTTTCGGGCTGTCGCTCAAACGCTCGGTAGCCGGACGCGGCGACGAAACGGATGGATTCGGCCCTTGACGCAAAGCGTCAAGTGGTTTAGATTGAGAGAGTTAACCGACGGCACGCCCGACGGAAAGTCGAGAAAATCACGACGCCCGAGGGGTTGACGAAGAAGGCCGGCCCGGTTAGCTTGAAGGACTCGCCGGAACACACGGCGAACGAGACGCGACGGACCGGGTGAAACCGGCCGATTGCCATGCAGTAAAAAGCGGACTGGGTCCGCGAGGCATTTGACAATCAGGGTGTTGGGGAGTGCTTGAATGGTGCGCCCCGTGGCACATCCGGC
>DASQLJ010000001.1:0-18089 GCA_035630095.1 Longimicrobium sp. | reverse complement strand
GCAGCGGGATCCAGTTCGCGTACATGTTGCCCAGCACGCGCCCCGTCTTCGCCGAGTTCTCCGACTCGTTCAGCGCGTAGAACGGGTTGTCGTAGCCGCGGTTGGTGCGGAACGCCGTGGGGCCCGGGTTCGGGAAGCGGTAGCTGCGGTGCAGCCCGCTGACCGGGTCCAGGTACTGCTTGTTGTTGAACTCGGGGGGCGTGCGCAGGCCGCCCAGCAGCAGGCCGTTGATCGAGTTGCCGCGCTGCACGAACGCGCCGTCGGTCTGCATGTACGAGGCGGCGCCGCCCACCGTCAGGCTCTCCATCAGCCGGTGGCTGGCGTTGAGGCGCCCGGTGTAGCGGTTGTAGGTGTCCATGTCGCCCACGATGTAGCCGTTGTGGCGGAGCATCCCGCCCGACAGGTAGAACGTGGTGCGCTCGGTGCCGCCCGACATGGTCAGGCTGTTGTCGAAGATGCGGCCGGTGCCGTACAGCTCGGCCGAGTGGTCGTAGGTGGGCGTGCCGGCGGGGAGCGCCGGGCCCCACGCGAAGAAGCCCGAGCTCACCGAGCAGTTGACGGTGCCGCCGGCCTTGCAGGCGGGGGCCACGTTGCTGGTGCCGGTGCCGAACGTCCGCTGCATCGGCAGCGTGTTCGCCGCCTCGTCGGCCTGGATCGACGAGCGCAGCGACCAGGTGGTGCGCCCGGCGCGGCCGCGCTTGGTGGTGATCAGGATGGCGCCGCCGGCGCCCGCCTGCGCGCCGTAGATCGAGGTCGCCGAGGGCCCCTTGAGGATCTCGATCGACTCGATGTCGGCCGGGTTGATGTCGGAGCCGCGGTTGGGCGACACGGTGCCCTGCAGCGCGCCGGTGGTCGAGCGCGTCACGTTGTTCATCGGCACGCCGTCGATCACGAACAGCGGCTGGCCGGTGCCCGACAGGGTGCTGGTGCCGCGGATGCGGATGGCGGTGGAGGCGCCCGGCTCGCCACTGGCCTGCGTGGTGATCACGTTGGGCACCTTGCCGGCCAGCGCCGTCACCACGTTCGCCTCGTTGGTGCGCGTGATGGTGGCGGAGTCGACCCGGGCGCGGGTGGTGCCCAGGCGCTCGGCGCGCATCTGGGTGCCGGCGCCGGTGGCGACGATCTCCGAGAGGAGGAGGGCGTCGCGGGGCATCACGAAGTTCTGGGTAACGCTTCCCCCGGGGCTCAGGGTGATGGTGCGGGTCTGGGTACCCAGGCCCACGCGGGTGGCCGCGATGGCCACCGACCGCGCCGTGCGCAGCCGGGCGCCCGGCACCACGATGGTGTAGCGGCCCTGCGCGTCGGACACGGCGCCCACGCTGAGCGCGGCGATCCGGACCTGCACCGCCGCTTCGGGCTCGCCCGACGCGTTGGTGGTGCGGCCCGTGATGGTCGCCGGCTCCTGCGCCAACAACGCCGCCGGCGCAAGCGCCAGGGCGATGCAAGCCGAAACCAGAAGCCTGCACAGTCTGTTCATTGAGTCGTCCTCCTGATACTGCGTGAGGTTGCTTCGCGTGCGCCCACGTGGACACGCGCGGCGTTTTTCGGTGTTCGGCTGCCGAGTTGGGGCGGGTGGGGGTCCCGGTCTGTCCGCCGGCCCGGAACGGCTCCGACTGGATGTGGGGTGCGGCACCTCCTGCGGGTTCGGGGGGATGTGGGGCGGAACGCGGGCGGCGGCGCGGGGGATCGCGCGGGCCTCGGGCGTTCCGGTCGGTGCGCGCCGGACTTCGGGCGGCGCGGGTCGATAACCTGGCTTGGCTGTCTTACGGAAAGGTCGGGGCGCCCACCGGATGCGGCGCTGGTCGAACGGACGTTCGAACTGGGTCGGGCTGCTTTTCGGAAATGGTCTATGAGCAATAACCTGGCGCCGCTACGGTGTCAAGAACGGCGGCGAACGTCTTTGTCCACCGCCCGCTGTCGACCGCGCGTCGGACTGCGACCTCCAGCGGCTCGCCTCCGAGTCCCACCGACAGCTCCCTCGCTGGCGGCGCCCGGGATCTCGCGAGCTCGATCGAGAGCCCTCACGCTCCGGTCGAACCCTGGGCGGGGTCGTCCGCGGAAAAGCGGCGAGGGTGGAAAGCCGGAGCTCCCCACCCTCGCGATCGGCCGACGGTCCGTCGGCCCTCAGCGCTCGCCCTCGGCCTGCGAGGGCTTGTCCTGCGGCGCGGGCTCGCCGCCGAGCTGCTCGCCCGAGACGGGACGCTCGGGCTCGGGCTGCGCCTGCTCGTCGCTGGAGTGCGGGCTCTTGTCCTGGTAGCGCGGGTCCTTGCCGTCGTGGTCCTGGTCGGTCATCCCGGTCCCCCTGTCGATGGAAGAAGCGCCGCCTCCCGCGGTGCGCCCGCGGGAGGCCGGCGTAGCTCAGTCGCCGGCCGCGTCCGCCGCCGAGCTGGCGGCGCGCGGCTGCCGGGCCGAGGACAGCGGCGCGGCGGGCGGCGGCGCCACCACGCGGTCTTCCGACGGCTCGCGGGTGCGCGGGGGGAGCTGCATGATCTCGCGCAGCTCGGCCTCGTCCACCACCTCCTTCTCCAGCAGGCGCAGCGCGAGCGCCTCCAGCACCCCGCGGTCCTCGGTGAGGATGCGGCGCACGCGCTCGTAGGTGCCGTCGATCAGGCCGCGGATCTCGTTGTCGATCTCGCGCGCGGTCTCCTCGCTGTACTGCCGGCGCGACGACATGTCGCCCTCCGACTGGAGGAACTGCACGCGGCGCGGGCCCGACAGGTTCACCGGGCCCAGCTCGCGGCTCATCCCGTACTCCATCACCATGCTGCGGGCCAGCTCGGTCACGCGCTCCAGGTCGTTCCCCGCGCCGGTGGAGATCTCGTTGAACACGATCTCCTCGGCCACGCGGCCGCCCAGGAGCACGGCGATGCGGTCCATCAGCTCCTGCTTGGTGAGCAGGTAGCGGTCCTCGGTGGGGAGCTGCTGCGTGTACCCCAGCGCCGCCACGCCGCGGGGGATGATGCTGATCTTGTGCACCGGGTCGGCCGTGGGGACGCGCTCGGCCACCACCGCGTGGCCGGCCTCGTGGTAGGCCACGATGGTGCGCTCCTTGTCGTTGATCAGCCGGTTCTTCTTCTCCAGCCCGGCGACGATGCGGTCCACCGCGTCGTCGACCTCGAGCATGGTGACCTCGGTCTTGTCGCGCCGGGCGGCCAGGAGCGCCGCCTCGTTGAGCAGGTTGGCCAGGTCGGCGCCCACGAAGCCGGGGGTGCGCCGGGCGATGCGCTCCAGCTCCACCCCGTCGGCCAGCGACACGCCGCGCGAGTGGATCCGCAGGATCGCCAGCCGGCCCTTCACGTCGGGGCGGTCCACCAGGATCTGCCGGTCGAAGCGGCCGGGGCGCAGCAGCGCCGGGTCCAGGATCTCGGGGCGGTTGGTGGCGGCCATGATGATCACGGCCATGCGCGGGTCGAAGCCGTCCATCTCCACCAGGAGCTGGTTCAGCGTCTGCTCGCGCTCGTCGTTGCCGCCCAGCACGCCGCCGGGGGTGCGCGCCTTCCCCAGCGCGTCGAGCTCGTCGATGAAGATGATGCAGGGCGCCTGCGCCTTGGCCTGCGCGAACAGGTCGCGCACGCGGGCGGCGCCCACCCCCACGAACATCTCCACGAACTCGGCGCCGCTGAGCTGGAAGAAGGTGACGCCCGCCTCGCCGGCCACGGCGCGCGCCAGCAGCGTCTTCCCCGTTCCCGGGGGGCCCACCAGGAGCACGCCCTTGGGGATCTTGGCGCCGAGCTTGGCGAACTTCTCGGGGCTCTTCAGGAACTCGACGATCTCCTGCGTCTCCTGGCGGGCCTCGTCCACCCCCGCCACGTCCTCGAAGGTCACGCCGGTGCCTTCCTCGCCCACGATGCGCGCGCGGCTCTTCCCCACCGTCAGCACGCCCTGCGTGGGGTTCATCCGCTTCATCGCGAACGACCACACCGCCAGGATCATCAGGATCGGGAGGAACCAGGCGAGCACCCCCCAGAAGCGCCCTTCCTCCACCCCCTCGTAGCGCACGCGGTGCTTCTCGAGGAGGGGGATGAAGGCGTTGTCGTCGATCCCCGGACGGGTGGCGGTCCACTGGCGCACGTCGGCGCTGTCGCGGATCCCCGGCCGCGGGATGGCCGTGATGCGGGTGGTGCCGATCCGGACGCGCTCCACCTGGTTGCCGGCGATGCGATTCTTGAGCTCGCTGTACTCGATGCGGTTGCTGCGCTGCGTGCCGCTCCACAGCATGGTGAGCGCGATCAGCGCCATGAAGCCGAAGAGCAGCGGCCCCAGCCCCAGGCCGGGCCGCCCGCCGAAACCGCCGCGCCTGCGGTCGCCGCCGCTGCGCCGTTCGTTCTTGGTCGAGGGTTCCATGGCCGCGGCTGGGGAGCAAGCTTTGGACCATGGGTGGGGCTCGGGGCGGCGGGGGATTCGGGGGGCGGATTTCGGGGCGGGGCGGGCATGGAACAGGTGCGTGAGTGCGCCAGTGCGTGGAATCCCCAGTCCCCAGTGCCCAGGTGCCAGGGGTCTCTCCTCCCGACGTACTCGACGCCGCCTCCCCTGTTCGGCCGGCCAACGCACTCGCGCACTCACGCACTCGCGCACCGCTATCGGCGGCAGGACCGTCCGCGACCGCACGCCCCGACCCCGCCGCCCGCCCGGTCCTCTCGCGATATAAATCCGGCACCCCATTTGCGTTAGCCGGGGCGCGGCGGCGGGCGGAGGGCCTGCCGGCGCAGAAACAACGAATCGCTCGGAGGGACGTATGGGCATCATCTGGATGATCATCATCGGCCTGATCGCAGGCGCGCTTGCCAAGCTGATCATGCCGGGGCGCGACCCGGGCGGCATCATCGTCACGATCCTGCTGGGCGTCGCGGGCGCGCTGGTCGGCGGGTTCCTGTTCGGCGGCAGCGACGGCCGCGTGGGCCTGATCGGCTCGGTCGTCGGCGCGCTGATCCTGCTGGGGCTGTACCGGCTGATCGCCGGCCGCCGCTCGCACGTCTAAGGCGGCGGAGCCCATGGCTGCACGGAGCGAGGCCACGCCCGCCGAGGAGCTGAAGGAGGTGCTGGTGCACGAGCTGGGCGACCTGCTCTACGCCGAGCGCCGCACCCTCACCATGCTCAAGACCCTGGTGCGCGAGGCGGCCGACCCGGTCGTGATCGCGCGGATGGAAGAGCACCGCGGCGAGACGGAGGAGCAGATCGAGCGGCTTGAGCGCGCCTTCGCGTCCATCGGCGAGAAGGCGAAGGCCGAGAAGTGCGAGGGGATCGTCGGGCTGAAGGAGGAGCACGACGCCTACAAGCGCGACGAGAAGCCCAGCAAGCCGCAGCTCGCCGCCTTCGACCTGGGCTCGGGTCTGCGGGTGGAGCACTACGAGATCGCGGCGTATCGCACGGCCATCGCCATGGCCACGGTGCTGGGCCAGGCCGAGTGCGTGCGCCTCCTGCAGGAGAGCCTGATGGAGGAGGAAGACATGGCTCGCTTCCTGGAGAAGAACGCGGTCAAGTCGCTCCGCAAGCTGCTGGCGCAGGAGCAGGCGAAGCAGGCAGCCTGATCGACTCAGCGCCACGCACGCACGAGCCCCCGCCGGACGTCCGGCGGGGGCTCGGTGTTTTTCGGAGCGCGGTGCACGGCGCAGGCGATCCTACCAGGTGCGCGAGTGCGTTTTAGCTCGCCTCGGCGGACGCATCCGCACGGGCCGGAGTCGTCGACCGACGAAGGGTCGTGGCACGAGCGACGAGGGGCTCCACGGCAACCACCGCGGAGCCCCTCGTCGTCACGGATCGCCGTTACGCACTGGCGCACTCACGCACCTGTTGGGATGCGCCGTCTCTCGCCCGTCCCCAAGCCGGAGAGCCTCGCGCAGTTTGCGAGGCTTTTCGTAGTTGTTGCTGCGGCGCTGCGGCTTCAGCCGCCGGTGAGCGGGGCCGCATCGATGCCAGTGCGCCGCGCCGACCTTCAGTCCTCGATCGACCCCCGCAGCCGCTTCGTCTCCGACCGCTTCTTCTTCGCGTGCAGGCGCGCCTCGCGCGAGGCACGAGAGGGGCGGGTCTTCTTGCGGGCCTTGGGGATCACCAGGGCCTGGCGCACCAGCTCCACCAGGCGGGCGGTGGCGGCCTCCTTGTTCTGGAGCTGGCTGCGGTTGTCGCTGGCGGCCAGCAGCAGCACGCCCTCGGAGTTGATGCGGTTCGCCAGCTTCTCCAGCAGCCGCGCGCGCAGATCCTCGGTCAGGCTCGGCGACGCGCCCACGTCCCACGTGACCTCGATGCGCGTGGACGACGTGTTCACGTGCTGCCCGCCGGGGCCCCCCGAGCGGCTGGCGCGGTACGCCAGCTCAGCCCGGGGGATCCACAGCGAATCGTTCACCTCCAGCACGCCGTCTTCGGCCATCCGTCAGTTGGCCACGGCGATGAGCGAGACGTCGAAGATCAGCGCCGAGTTGGCGGGGATCACCACCCGCCCCTGCTGGTCGCGCACCTCGTTGGCGCCGTAGCCCAGCGCCGCGGGGATGATCAGGCGGCGCTTGCCCCCCACCTTCATCCCCACCACGCCCTGCTCGAAGCCGGCCACCACCTGGTGCGCGCCCAGGGTGAAGCCCAGCGGCTGGAAGCCCTGCGAGGTGTCGAAGCCTTCGCCGGTGGCGGCGAGCCAGCCCGTGTAGTGCACGGCCACCTGCCGGCCGTCCTCGGCCAGGGTGCCGGTGCCCACGGTGATGTCGGCGTACTTGAGCCCCGTGGCGGTGGTCACGGTGTCGACGCCGGCCGGGAGCGGCGTGATCGCCGGGATGTTGATGGTCCCGGAGCCGGTGGTGTCGCCCAGGCAGGCCGAAAGGAGGCCGGCGGCGGCGACCGCGAACAAGGTCTTCAGCTTCAAGGCGGTCGTTCCCCGTGAACGGTGAGGTGTCTGTCGATGGGTGTCCACCGTAATATACCACCGCGCGCGCCCGGGCTGAACCCGAGCGCGGGCACGCACTTCGCAGTCGCCCCCCTCGCCATGCCCGCGGCCGCGCGCCGGCCGCCGCCCTCTCGTCCAGCAAGCCCGAAGCCGTAGATGACCCAGACGCGCCCGACCGTGCAGGCCTCCGCGCCCATCCACTACCACCTCATCGGGATCGCGGGGACGGCGATGGCCTCGCTCGCGGGGCTGCTGCGCGCCGCCGGGCACCGCGTGACCGGCTCGGACGAGAACGTGTACCCCCCCATGAGCGACCAGCTTCGCGAGATGGGGATCGAGTACGCCGTGGGGTACGGCCCCGAGAACCTGCGCCCCGTCCCCGACCGGGTGATCGTGGGCAACGCCATCTCGCGCGGGAACCCCGAGCTCGAGGCGGTGCTGAACGAGCGCATCCCCTACACCTCGGCGGCGAGCACGGTGAAGGAGGAGTTCCTGCGCACGCGCAAGCCGCTGGCGGTGGGGGGCACGCACGGGAAGACCACCACCACCTCGCTCCTGGCCTGGGCGCTGGAGTCGGCCGGGCTCAACCCCAGCTTCCTGATCGGCGGGGTGGCCGAGAACTTCGGCACCAACCACCGCCTCACCGACAGCGAGTGGTTCGTGGTGGAGGCCGACGAGTACGACACGGCCTACTTCGACAAGGGCCCCAAGATGTGGCACTACCTCCCCTACGTGGGGATGGTGAACAACATCGAGTTCGACCACGCCGACATCTACCGCGACGAGGAGGCGTACCGCTTCGCCTTCTCGCGCTTCATCAACCTGGTGCCCGGCAACGGCGCCCTGGTGGCCGGGTGGGACTCGCCGATCGTGCGCGAGCTGGCGCCGAAGGCGTTCGCGCCGGTGGAGAGCTTCGCCTACGGCGAGACCGGCGTCGGCGGTGGCGAGGGGCACCCCGCGTGGACGGCGACGGGGGTGGAGTTCGGCGCCGAGGGGACGCGCTTCACCGTGGAGCGCCGCGGGGAGCGCTGGGGCGAGGTGGTGACGCCGCTCACCGGCGCCTTCAACGTGCGCAACTGCCTGGCGGTGATCGCCTGCGCCGAGTTCATCGGCGCCGGCCGCGAGGGGGTGCTCGAGGGGCTGCGCACCTTCCGCAGCGTGAAGCGGCGGATGGAGGTGCGCGGCGAGGCGCGCGGGGTGACCGTGATCGACGACTTCGCCCACCACCCCACCGCCGTGCGCGAGACGATCGAGGCGGTGCGGCAGCGCTACGTGGGCCGCCCCGTGGTGGCGGTGTTCGAGCCGCGCAGCTACACCGCGCAGCGCCGCGAATTCCAGGAGCCGTACCAGCGCGCCTTCGACCACGCCGACCAGGTGGTGCTGGCGGGGCTCTTCCACCCCGAGCGCTACACGGCGGAAACGGCGATCAACCCGCTGGAGATGGTGGATCACTGGCGCGCCGCCGGGAAGGAGGCGTGGTTCATCCCCGCCCCCGACGATATCGTGGCGCACCTGGCCCCGCGCCTCACGAACGGCGAGGTGGTGCTGGTGATGTCGAACGGCGGCTTCGGCGGGATCCACGAGAAACTGCTGGCGGCGCTGGACGGCGGCTGAGCCCCGCCGGCCCGCCGGCACGCGCGGACCCCATCTCCGCGCGCCGCAGCGAGATCGAACCGGTTGCGAGATCCGCCGACAGGTACCAGTATGTCTCGCCGGCGACCGCCGGCCGACGTTCTTCCTTGCGCAACCGGCCCCGCGACGAGACAGTATGGGGTGCCGGAGTCCCCCCGGGCCGCCTCGGTTCAAGGCGACCGCCCCCGCCTGTCCCCCCTGCCGACCGCGACATCCATGAAGGCCAGAGTTCAACCACGCCGGTTAGCCACGGCGCTGCTGCTGCTCGGCGCGGCCGCCTGCTCCGACCGCAACCCCGTGGCGGGCGGCGCTCCGCAGCCCCGCACGCCGCTCACGGCGCGCTACGAGTGCACGGCCCAGGTGCGGGCGCGCACGGTGGTGTGCGAGCGCGCCACGCCCGACGGCGGCGCGCGCGCATCGCTGATCGTGGGCGGGCAGAACATCTTCGTGCGGCTGGCCACGCAGTCGGTGGTCTACGCCGACAGCGCGCAGATGCTGACGGCGGCGATCACGCTGCAGAACCTGATGCCGCAGCCGATCGGCGTGGCCGCGGACTCGTTCTCGACCCCGGCGGGGACCTACGTCTTCTTCCACACCGGGCCTTCGGTGACCGAGGGCACCGGCGAGGTGTTCGTGGCCAACCCCGACACGGTGGGCACGTTCACCGCCTCGGGGCAGCCCGCCTTCCACTACCCGGGCGTCCTGCAGCCGTACCAGGTGTCGCCCCCGAAGACGTGGCAGTTCTCGGTGCCCAGGACGGTGGAGACGTTCGTCTTCACCGTGTTCCTGCAGGTGACCATGCCCAACGAGACCGGGTGGGTGGATGTGGCGCCCCCGCACCCGACGCTGCTCCTGGGCGACACCATGCACATGACCTCGGTCGTGCGCACCGCCACCGGGGCCGCCGCGCAGGACCAGTCGGTGTCGTGGTTCTCGGCCGACACCAACGTCGTGAAGGTCGACTCGAGCGGCCTGATCACCGCCCGGGGGGTGGGGACCACCACGGTCGGGGCGATCAGCGGCAACCGCTTCGGATCGCAGCACGTGACGGTGGTCGCCAGCCGCGGCGGCGGCGACGTGGTGCCGCCCATCTTCACGTGGCTCGTGATCGAGCCGCGGGCGATCGACACCAACTCGGGCGGCACGGTGGGGCTCACCGCGTACCTGCGCGACGCGGGCACCGGCGTGCAGACGATCACCATCGGCGGCGTGTTCACGAGCGCGTCGGGCGGGCAGCGGGTCAACCTCAGCGGGTGCACCCTGGGCTCCGGGAACACCTTCGACGGCGTCTGGAACTGCAGCGCCACGATCCCGCAGTTCGCCGAGCTGGGCGCCTGGAGCCTGACGCAGCTTCGCGCGTCGGACATGGCGGGGAACGAGGTGGTGCTCGACAGCCTGGACCTGCGCTCGGCCGGGTTCCCGCGCGCCATCTACGTGACGGGCGACGTGGATTCCATCGCGCCCCTTCTCACCGCGTTCAGCTTCAGCCCCGAGACGGTGGACACGCGCAGCGACGTGGACTCGGTGAGCTTCGCGCTCACCGCGGCCGACAGCGTGAGCGGCGTGGCCTCGGCCTCGGTGTTCATCACCAGCCCGGCCGGGCGCCAGATCGCCAGCGACCCGTGCACGCGGCAGAGCGGCACCCCGAGCGTGGGCAGCTACAGCTGCCTGATCGAGGTTCCGCGCTTCGTGGAGGACGGCGCCTGGCAGGTGGCGGTGGAGCTGGCCGACCGGCGCGGGAACACGCACGTGTATGACGCGGCCGAGCTGAAGCGGCTGGGCTTCCCCAGCACGCTCGAGGTGATCAGCACGCAGGACTCGCTGCCGCCGTCGATCGCCGACTTCTCGTTCAGCCCCGACTCGGTGGACGTGACCGACTCCACGGGCGCCCGGGTGGACTGGGCGGGCGTGGTGGTGGACTCGGTGGGCGCCGTGATCACCGCCACCGTGCGGGCGCTGGACTCGGTGGGCGGGGTGTCGGAGGTGTCGGTGACCTTCACCGCGCCGTCGGGCTTCGAAGCCGAGGGCGGCTGCGTGCGGGTGGCGGGCACCACGGTGGACGGCACCTGGAGCTGCACCATCGAGCTCGACCCGAACGCCCCCAGCGGCGTGTGGACGGCATCGGTGGAGATCGTCGATGCGGCGGGGAACAGCAGGACCTACACGGGCGACGAGCTGGAATCGCTCGGCTTCCCCACCAGCCTGCGCGTCACCCGCAACAACGACATCAGCTGACCGCAGTGTGGATGACCGCACGACGAAGCCCCGGCAGCGATGCCGGGGCTTCGTCGTTGGCGGGATTCTGATCCCGCGTCCACATCCACATCTCGCGTAGCGGTGCCTGAACTCCGCTCCGCGAGCGGTTTGCGTGAGGGATTCGCGCCCGGAGGGGCCGAGACGCCGGCGCGCCCCCGTCGACGTTTCGGCAACGCGACCGGCCATGGCGCGCCGGCGGCTCGGCGCCGTTGGCAACGGCGGTATCGTTGCCTACGGCGCGCGAAGCCCGGCCCGGAGCGCAGCGGAGGGACACGCCCGCACCCGGCTTTTCATCCAACCGCCTGCGCCGACGCTTCGGACTCCGGTATGAATCGCGTCAGTCCGGCGGCTGGACGTGGGCCGCGACGTGGGGACGGCACGCCTTCAGCTCCGCGGCGACCATTTCGAGGATTCGCTGGACCAGCCGAAGCGCGCGGACCAGCCGGTCGTCGTCGACCTGCACCTCCTGCCAGCCGTATTCCACCTCCGTGCGCATGTGCCGCACGCGGTCGAACTCGTTGAGGGCCTGAGCGAGCTCCGGGCTCCCCAGCAACGCGGCGGACTTGAGGATCATCTCGTGGTGGTTCTGCGCGCGGACCCGCAACCCGTGGCACCGGACCACAGCGGTGGCCGCGATCCGGCCCGCGTCGTACGCGCGGATCAGCCGCGCGTCGGCGCTCATCACCTCGGGCCGGGCGTCGGCCAGCGCCGCCACGGACTTGTTCCACAGGCCCGTGACCTCCTCGTCGGCCGCGGGCACGTGCGACAGCCAGCCCGCGTCGACCCACGACTGGATGCGGTCGGTCACGCCGCCCTCCGCTCATCAGGGGGGAGCCGATCCTCGGAGCCGACCAGCCAGATCTTGGGACCCGCCAGCACCGGGTTGAGGAAGCTCCTGCCGGGCGCGTTGTCGCGGGTGAAGCGCGCGGTGTCGTAGTCCTTCACGTCGAGCCGGCGCTCCAGCACCACGCCCGCGTCCAGCGTCGCGCGCCCCAGGTCGCCGTCGGCGATGTCGTCGCCGAAGACGAGCAGGTCCACGTCGCTGTCGGGCCGTGCGTCGCCACGCGCGAGCGAGCCGAAGATGAAGGCGGCGTGCACCCCTGGCACCTCCGCGAGCGCGGCCCGGAGCAGCAGGGGTATGCCGTAGGTGCCCACGAGCCGCTCGATCGCCCGCCACTCGGCCGAGTAGCCCGAACGGACGTACACCACGCGCCGCCCCTCGCGCTCGCGGCGGAGCAGCCCCATCGCCTCCAGCCGCGCCACTTCCGCGTGCAGCGACCGCTTGCCGATCCCGGTCAGGCGCCCGAGCGCGCGCAGGTGATGGCGCGACTCGGGGTTCGCCACGAAGTGGGCGAGCAGGCGGGCCCGGGCCTCCGAGCCGAGCAGCGGCGAAAGCTGGTCGAGTTGCATGCCCTCAAATGTAGGGCATGAGGACGGGCGGATCAACCCGCGGAAACAGGTGCGATCTCATCCCCACTCTTGTCGTCCATCTCGGCCCACGCCTTGCAGCCGGTGCCCGCCTCTGCGACGGACGCCAACTGCATGGGAGGAAGGAAGATGGGCGTGCAACTGAAGCCGGTGGACGAGCAGGTGATGGTGATCACGGGCGCCGACAGCGGGATCGGGCTGGCCACGGCGAGGCTGGCGGCCCGGCGGGGCGCGTGCCTGGTGCTGAACTCGCGCAACGAGGCCGAGCTGGCCCGCATCGCCGCCGAGCTGATCCGCGGCGGCGCGAAGGTGGAGTGGTTCGCGGGCGACGTGGCCGAGATGCAGACGCACCTGGAGCTCGCCGAGGTGGCGATCCGCGCCTTCGGCCGCATCGACAGCTGGGTGAACAACGCCGGCGTGTCGATCTACGGGATGATCGAGGACGTGCCGCTGGACGACGCCCGGCGGATGTTCGAGACGAACTACTGGGGGACGGTGAACGGCTCGCTGGCCGCGCTGCCGTACCTGAAGGCGAACGGCGGCGCGCTGATCAACGTGGGGAGCATCGTCAGCGACACCTTCGTGCCGCTGCAGGGGCACTACAGCGCCAGCAAGCACGCGGTGAAGGGGTTCACCGACGCGCTGCGCGTGGAGCTGGAGCACCAGAACGCGCCCGTGCAGGTGACGCTGGTGAAGCCGGGCGCCATCGACACCCCGTTCCCGCAGCACGCGGCCAACTACATGGACGCCGAGCCGCGGCACCCGCACCCGGTGTACGTGCCCGAGGTGGTGGCGCGCGCGATCCTGCACTGCGCCGCCAACCCGCGGCGGTCGGTGACGGTGGGCGGCGGCGGACGGATGATGGCGATGGTGGGCGAGGCCGCGCCGGCCGTGGCGGACGTGATGAACAAGGGGATGTTCCGGCAGCAGAAGCGGAGCCGCCCCAGCTCGCTGCCCAAGGAGGAGACGCTCTGGGCGCCGCCCGCCGACACGGGCCGCGTGCGCGGCGAGCAGCCGGGCTACGTGATGCGCCACAGCGCCTACACCGCCGCGTCGCTGCACCCGGTGCGCACGGGGCTGGCGCTGGCCGCCGTCGCCGTGGGCTGGGCGATCGCCAACGGCGCCACCGGCGGCCTCGCGCGCCGCGGCCGCGAGCTGGTGGACGGCTTCCGCGGCCGCGGCGGCGACGGGATGAGCGACGCCGACATCGAGGTGGAGGTGCACGCCGGCCGCGCCTACGCCGAACCGGTGGCCGCGCACGCCGGCAGTGCCTACGCCGAACCGGCGCCCGCGGTGACGCTGGAGGTCACCCGCGAGGTGCACGTGCTGGACGACGCCGCGGTGGGCGACCGCTACGTCCCCTGATCCATCGACGGGGGGACGCGGCAAGGGGGACCGGAGCGATCCGGTCCCCCTCGTTCATTCCAGGCTGCTCGTCCTCATCGGGAGACATGCCTCGTGAACCGCGGAGAATGTCATCCTGAGGCCGACCACACCGCTATCGCGGAATGAGCGGCCGGTCGCAGGCCGAAGGATCTAAACTCGACCCCCGAGCGACAGTCCGCCTGTCGCTCGGACTGATGGTTTAGATCCTTCGGGCGCCGCCATGCACTGGTGCAGATGAAGGCTCGGTGCAGCGGCGCCGCTCAGGATGACACCTCCTCGGGTTTGCACGATTGATCCCGAGATCTGGTTTCAGAGGCGGATGCGGACGCCGATGTCGGCCTTGAAGTAGCTGACGGTGAAGTCCTCGTTGTCGATCTCGTCGCCGTTGGCCTTGTAGCTCACGTAGCCCACGCCCGGCGTGATCGACACCGGCCCGAAGCCGAAGCCCAGCCCCGCGCCCACCTCGAAGCCGGTGCCCCAGTCGCTGGAGCTGTCGTCCTCGCTGTCGGAGATCTTGAGGCGGTGCACCACAACGCCGCCCTTGATCCACGGGTCGATGGGGATCAGCGGCGTGGGGATGCCGACGCGCGCGCCGATGTCGAGCCCGGTGTCGCTCACGTCCACGCCGTCGCCGTCGTCGAGCGAGAACTTGTTGTAAGTGCCGCCGGCGTAGATCCCCACCAGCGGGATCGCGTGGTAGGTCACGCTGCCGCTGAGGGCCAGCCCCGGGCCCGTGTCCTCGTTCATGTCGCCGGTGGGGATCGCCGCGCCGGCGCGGGCCTCGAAGGCAAACGGCGTGAAGGTCGGGATCTGCGCGCGCGCGGGCGCGGCGACCAGCGCCGTGGCCGCCAGGGTGAGCGCGGCGGCGGTGAGCTTCTTCATCAGAAAATTCTCGCTGTGTACGTTGGGTGGAGCGAACCGCGCCCGCGGCCCGCAAACGCGCGTCACGATACGCCCACGCGCCGCGCCGCGAAAGACTGCCCATCACCTAGGCCAGCCGGACGACCACCGCGTCACGCCGACGTCGCCCTCACCGCCCCGCCCGCGCGGCACACGACCCCCACCCTCTCCCGCGAAGCGGGGGAGGGCGAGCGCTCTCAGGCGCGGGGAGGGGGCCCCGCGGCCCCTCCGAAGCGCACGAAGCCCCGGCGCGCGACAGGCGCCGGGGCTTCGTCGATCCGCGTCGAGAGCCGACCGGCTAGCGGGCGGCGGCGAGCTCCTCGCGGTCCTTCTTCACCAGCTCCACCAGCTTGGGCACCTCGTGCGAGGGGACTTCCTGGTAGCTGTGGAAGCGGCGCACGTGCGTGGCCCGGCCCTGCGAGAGCGAGCGCAGCGTGGTGCTGTACTTGTACAGCTCGGCCTGGGGCACCAGCGCCATCACCTTCTGGCTGCGGCCGGCCTGGTCCATTCCCAGGATGTGCCCGCGGCGCTGGTTCAGGTCGCCGATCACGTCGCCCAGGAACTCGTCGGGGGTGAACACCTCCACCTCCATCACCGGCTCCAGGATCGCCGGCTGCGCCTTCTCGGCCGCGGCGTGGAAGGCGAGGATCCCGGCCATCTTGAACGCCTGCTCGCTGCTGTCCACCGAGTGGTAGCTGCCGAAGTACACCTCGGCCTCGAAGTCCACCATCGGGAAGCCGGCCAGGAAGCCGCGCTGCGCCGCCTCCTGCACCCCCCTGTCCACCGCGGGGACGTACTTGCCGGGGATCACCCCGCCCACGATGGAGTCGGTGAACTTGTAGCCGCTGCCGCGCGGCAGGGGCTTCAGCCGCACGTGCGCGTCGCCGAACTGGCCGCGGCCGCCGGTCTGCTTCTTGTGGCGCCCGTGCCCCTCGGCCGCGGCGCGGATCGTCTCGCGGTAGGGGATGCGGGGCGCCTTCACCACCACCTCCACCCCGTTCTTCCGCTTCAGCCGCTCCATCTGCACCTCCAGGTGCAGCTCGCCCAGCCCGCGCGCGATGGTCTGCCCCAGCTCGGCGTTGTACTCCGCGGCGAAGCAGGGGTCTTCCTCGTGCAGCTTGTGCAGGCCGATCGAGAGCTTGTCCTCGTCGTTGCGGTTGGCCGCCTCGAGCGCCACGGCGATGTCGGGCTCGGGGAAGTCGATCCCCTGCAGCACCAGCGGGTGGGTGGGCGCGGAGAGCGTTTCGTTGGTGTGCGTGTCGCGCAGCTTGGCCACCACGCCGATGTCGCCCGCGCGCAGCTCGTCCACCTCCAGCCGCTCCTTCCCCTGCGCGATGGAGAGGTGCGCCAGCTTCTCGGCCTTGTCATGGCTGGTGTTGAGCACCTCGCCGCCGTTCTTCACGCTGCCGCCGAAGATGCGGAAGAAGGTGAGCTCGCCCACGTGCGGCTCGCTGGTGGTCTTGAACACCAGGGCGGCGAAGGGGTCGCTGTTCAGGTTGCGCAGCTCGATCACGTTGCCGGTGCGCCCCTCGGCCTCCTCGGCCGGGCGCTCCTGCGGGCTGGGCATCAGCTCCACGATGCGCGTCATCAGCACCCGGGTGCCCCACTCGGCCGTGGGCACGCCGCAGAGCAGCGGGTACAGGTCGCCGCGCAGCATCGCCTGCTTCAGCGCGTGGATCGCCTCTTCGCGGGTGATGGTGTCGCCCTCGAGGTAGTGCTCCAGCAGCGTGTCGTCGGTGGCGGCGATGGTCTCGATCAGCTCGTTGTAGTAGCGCTCCACGGTGGGGCGCAGGTCGTCGGGGATGTCGCGCTCGTCGTACTCGCCGGTGCTCACGTCGCTGTGGAAGTAGTACGCCTTGTCGGCGAACAGGTTGACGATCCCCGTGAACCCCTCGCCCGAGCCGATCGGCACCTCCACCGGGATCACCTTGGCCGTCAGGTGCTCCTTCACGTCCTCGTAGACGCGCTCGAAGTCGGCGTTCGGCCGGTCCATCATCGTAACGAAGAACATCGCCGGGAGGTGGCGCTCCTGCAGCAGGTCCCACACGCGCTCGGTGCCCACCTCCACGCCGGCGGGGCCGCTGATGCACACCAGCGCGCCGTCGGCCACGCGGATCCCGGCCTTGGTCTCGCCGAGGAAGTCCAGGTAGCCGGGGGTGTCGATGAAGTTGATCTTGGCGTCGTCCCAGGTGGCGTAGCCCACGCTGGCGTTCATGCTGATGCCGTGCGCGACCTCTTCGGGGGTGAACATGGTGAGCGCGGTGCCTTCGGCGGCGGAGCCGTGCCGGCGCGACGCGCCCGACATGTGGCAGCAGGCGTCGATCAGCGTGGTCTTCCCCGCTCCACCGTGGCCCACCACCACCACGTTGCGGATGCGGTCGGTTGTGAAACTGGGCGCTGACGCCATGTGCACCTCCTGGGAAGAAGGGAGAGGGGATGGAGGGGCCCCGCGAGGGGGTCTTTGCTAACCTGCCCGCAACGCTTCCGCCGCGTCAAGGGATCTGGTACGGAGCGTCCGCCGTCGCGGCGGGAGCCCCACGCGGCGCGTGCGCGCATGCGGCGATCGCCCGACCGTGGAGGTCCGGCGTTTTCCCTCCGGGCGATGCAAGAAACATACAGGTGCCGCCGCTCCGCCCGTCGGCGGAAGGTGGGACGCGGCGGGCATGGGTTTCGCCACCGTCCCCCGCCCCACACGCACACGTGAACGGAGGAGACCGATGAAGGAACTGACGAGCGGAGCAAGGCTGATCGCCGAGCTGAACGACCTGCTGCGGCTGGACTTCGACGCGATCGGCGCGTACACGCTGGCGATCGCGCAGGTGGAGAGCACCACCTACCGCGAGACGCTGCAGGGCTTCCTGGCCGACCACGAGCGGCACGTGCGCGAGCTGACCGAGCTGGTGCGCGCCGCCGGCGGCACCCCGGCCGAGAGCTCGCACCTGTCCACCGGGCCGTTCAAGCTGGGGATGCAGGCGCTCGGCGCGATCGGCGGCGACCGGGCGACGATCCTGGCGTTCAAGGCCAACGAGGGCGAGAGCGTGGCCAAATACCGTGCCGCCGCCGAGCGCCCGCACGCCGAGAACGTGGCCGAGGTCCTCCGCCGCGCCGCCCGCGACGAGGAGAAGCACTACGCGTGGGCCGAGAGCCGCCTGAAGCGCCTGGACGCGGGCGACGACACCGCGCTGGGAAAGGCCGAGGCGGTGGTCGAGGCCGTGCACGGCGCCACCGCCACCGCGATGGAAGGCGTTGCGAAGAAAGCCGCCGAGGTGGTGCACCGCGTGAAGTCGTAGCTCCAGGGTCGGGCTCGACGAAGAGGCCACAGGATATTGCGTTCCGTGGCCTCGCTCATCTCAATCGCGCTCGACCGCGATCTCCCCCCGCACGGATGTCGCAGGGGACGCACGTCAACGCATCTGGTGGATCTTGATGCACTTGTGGCGGGTAGACGGTCGGTGCGAATGGGGCGGTGCGCCACCCCGTTGCATCGAGCAGGATGGACTACAATCGTTCCAGAAGGAGCAGAGGCAGGATGAAGAAGACGACGATCGCACTGGCCGCGCTGGCGGCCTTCGCCGCGGCGCCCGCGCTGCACGCGCAGGACGGGTTCGCGCTCAAGGGC